>NZ_JBIAHR010000002.1:0-234422 GCF_042870695.1 Streptomyces sp. NPDC006384 | reverse complement strand
ATTGCGAGCGCGCCCGCCGGGGCCGCCCCCCCCCCCCCGCCCGCCCCCCCCCGCCCCCCCCCCCCCCCCCCCCCCCCCCCCCCCCCCCCCCCCCCCACCGCCTTGTCCGCATACGTTCGTCCCGCTGTGAGCCGCCGGGCCGACGGCGGCTCCCCGGACGGGAGATCGGGGGTGCGCGCGTGCGCATCGGACTGCTGACGGAGGGCGGATACCCGTATGCGAGCGGTGAGGCCGGGCTCTGGTGCGACCGGCTCGTGCGCGGGCTCGGGCAGCACGAGTTCGACGTCTACGCGCTCAGCCACAGCGAACGCCAGGAGGACGACGGCTGGGTCCCGCTGCCGCCGCAGGTGAGCCGGGTGCTCACCGCGCCGCTGTGGGACGCCGACGACGAGAGCCGGCGGGCAGGCGCGGAGGGTCTCGTCGGAAGGCCGGCCGGCGGTGACGGACGGGCCTACGGACGGCGCGCGCGCCGGCGCTTCGCCGAGTGCTACGGCGAGCTGGCCGCCGCCCTGTGCACGCCCGCCCCCCAGGACCCCTCCGACGTGCCGGAAGAGCCCGCGGTCTCCCAGGAGGACCGTTTCGCCAGTGCGCTGTACGGCCTCGCCGAACTCGCTCGCGAGGAGGGCGGCCTGGCGGGCGCACTCCGCTCGGAGACCGCCGTACGCGCCCTCGAGCGCGCCTGCCGCGCGCCCGGTGCCCCACGCCCCGCGCGCGAGGCGCGCGTCCCGGAGCTGCTGGCCGTCGCCGCGCACCTCGAACGCGCCCTGCGCCCCCTGTCGCTCGACTGGTACGGCGCCGACGGCCTCGGCGCGGTCGACCTGTGCCACGCGGCCTCCGGCGGTACGGCCGCCCTGCCGGGCCTGCTCGCCCGGCACTTCCACGGCGTGCCCCTGCTGGTGACGGAGTACGGCGTGCATCTGCGCGCGCACTACCTCACGGACCCCGGCTCCCCGCCCGCGATACGGTCCCTGCTGGCCGCCTTCTACCGCCGGCTGACCGCCGAGACCTACCGGCGGGCCGCAGTGATCACCCACGGCAACGCGCACGCCCGCCGCTGGCAGGAGCGCTGCGGCGCCGACCGCGCCAAGCTCCGCACCATCCACCCGGGCATGGACGCGACCCCCTTCGCCGAGGTGGGGGAGGCGCCGGAGTACGCCGATCCGCACACTCTCGTCTGGGTCGGACAGATCGAGCCCGCCAAGGACCTGGTCTCGCTGCTGCACGCCTTCGCGCGGATCCGCGAGACAGAACCCCGGGCACGGCTCAGGATCGTCGGCGCCCCCCTGGGGCACGAGGGCGAGGCCTACCTCACCCACTGCAAGGCCCTGGCCGACCACCTCTTCCCCGACGAGGCCGCAGGGCCCCACGCCGTCGGCGACAACCCGGTGTCCTTCGAGGAGACCGGCGGGCCGGAACTGCCCTCGCGCGCCGCCGCGTACGCCGCGGGCGCCCTCGTCGTCCTCTCCAGCGTCGTCGAGGGATTCCCGGCGAACCTGGTCGAGGCCATGCTCTGCGGTCGCGCGACGGTGTCCACGGACGTCGGCGCCGTGGTGGAGGCCATCGGCGGCACCGGACTCGTTGTCCCCCCGCGCAATCCGCGGGCGCTCGCCGAGGCGTGCGTCGCCCTGCTGCGCGACCCCGAACGCCGTGAGCGCCTCGGGGCCGCCGCGCGCGCCCGCGCACTGGAGCTGTTCACCGTCGAGCAGAACATCGCGGCATTTCACGGCATTTACCTGGAGATCCTCTCGCGCACGCCGGTCCGCCGCGTCGCCCTCGACGAGGCCGGCGAACTCCTGCCGTTCGCCGTCCCCGCCGAAGCGCACGTCCCCGGCCGCTGGACCGATCCCGCCACCCGCGTTCCGGCCCGCAGCGGACCCGGCTGGGCGACGGACACCCCCGTCCGCGCCACGACCGCGGCCGGCGCCGCCGAGGGAGCGGCCCGATGAGCGGCCTGGACGAACTCGAACACTCCGGGGCCCCCGGAAAGCAGCCGTCCCCGGCCGCCCGCCGGGACGCCGACCCCGTCAAGGCCCTGATGCACCGTCACCGCGAACTGTGCGAACGGGCCGTCGACCCGCTGGAGATCGCGGCGGGCCTGGAGGCGCACGGAGTCACCGACCGGACCGCCGCCCGCTTCCGCCACCGGGACGTCTTCACCCTCGCGGAGGAGATGTACGCCCGCGTGCCGCGCGACGGCGAAGCCCCCGCCCCCGCCCCCGCTCCGGTGGCCCCCCGGGTCCGGACCGGCCGGGTCGTGCTCGTCCTGCTGCCCGGCCTGCTGTGCGCCGCCACCGTGGCCGCCCTGCACCACACCGACGGACGGCCGCGCCTCGTCGCGGCGGCCGCCGGCGCCCTCGCGACGGTCCTGGCCCTGCGCACGGCGCTGCGCCGGGGCCCGCTGAGCGCCGGTCCCGGCACCGGCGGCGCCTGGGCCGGCTGGCTCCTCGCTTACGCCCTCCTCGGCGACGGCCTGCTGAGCGCCGCTCTCACCGGAGGCCCCGACGGCCTGCCCGACGGCACCGCCGACGGCCCCTGGCCCGTCAGCGTCGCCCCCGTCGTCGCCCTCGCCCTGGCCTGCGCACCCGCCGCCGTGAGCGCCCACCTGTTCGCCGCGGGCGCCCGCCGCAGACTTGCCGCCAGCCGCGCGCTGACGGACTTCTCGGCCTCCGTACGCCCCCTCCTGCTCGGCACGTTCGCCCTTTTCCTGGGAGCCCTGGCGGCCCTGCTCGCGCTGACCGCCGCGGTCCTCGGCGAGCCCGCCGCGCACCCCCAGGCACTCGCCCTCGGCGCCCTGCTCCTGCCGGCCCGGCTCCTCGCCGCGCACGGCTTCGCCCGCGCCGGCCGGGTCGTCCTCGCCGTCGCGGCGGCCGCCGAGGCGACCGCCCTCGCCACGGTCTTCGCCGGCCGCCTCCCCGGCTGCGGCTTCCTGGCCGCTCCCGTCGAGGCACTGGTGGCCGCCTGGGGCCCCGGCGGCGTGCCGACGACGGTCTGCGGCATCGGCGCCCTCACCCTCCTGATCCACGCGACCCGCCGCCTCACCAGGGCGTCGGCCCACGCACCCGCGGAGCAGCGGCCATGACCGAGCGCTCCGGGACAACCCCCCACACACATGTCCCGCCCCACTCCCCGAAGGAGACCCCCAGATGATCACCTCCCGATCCGACGTCCCGGCCCCGGGAGCCGCGCGATGAGAGTCCTGCTGATCGGGGCCAACGGCTACATCGGACGTTTCGTGGCCGACCGCCTGCTCGCCGACCCCGCCGTCCAGCTCACCGCCCTCGGCCGCGGCGACGACGCGGACGTCCGCTTCGACCTCGCCACCGGCAGCCCGGGCGCCCTCACCCGCTTCCTCGACGCGGTCCACCCCGGCGTCGTCGTCAACTGCGCCGGAGCCACCCGGGGCGGTGCCCGCGAGCTGACCCGCCACAACACCGTCGCCGTCGCCACCGTCTGCGAGGCGCTGCGCCGCAGCGGCTGCGGCGCCCGCCTGGTGCAGATCGGCTGCAGCGCCGAGTACGGGCCCAGCCAGCCCGGGTCCTCCACCGCCGAGGACGCCGTGCCCCGCCCCGGCGGCCCCTACGGCGTCAGCAAACTCGCCGCCACGGAACTCGTGCTCGGCTCCGGACTGGACGCCGTCGTCCTGCGCGTCTTCTCCCCGGCCGGCCCCGGTACCCCCGCCGGCTCCCCGCTGGGGCGCCTCGCCGAGGCCATGCGCCGCGCCATGCAGTCCGGCGACGGCGAACTCCGGCTCGGCGGCCTCGGCGTCCAGCGCGACTTCGTGGACGTCCGCGACGTGGCCCGCGCCGTGCACGCGGCCTCGCTCTCCGCCGCACAGGGCGTCATCAACATCGGCTCCGGCCGCGCCGTCCGGCTGCGCGACGCCGCCACCACCCTCGCCCGCGTGGCCGGGTACGGCGGCACCCTGCACGAACTCGACGCGCCCCCCGGCACCCTGCGGCCGGTCATCGGCCACCCCCGCGCCGAAACCGCCGGCCATCGCGCCGACGCTCTGGCCCACCACCGCGCCGAATCCGCCGGCCACCACCGTGCGGAGTCCCCGGGCCACCGGGGCGACCACCGCGCCGACACCGAACACGTGGCCCCGGTCGCCTATCCCTACCCCGACGGCTGCGGAGGCTGGCAGCAGGCCGACGTGCGCACCGCACGCGACCGGCTCGGCTGGCGTCCCCGCATCAACCTCGAGGAGTCCCTCGCCGACATCTGGATGGAGGCGGCATGTCGTATCTGACCAGCGCGAAAGCGGACACCGCGTACACCGGCGTACGCACCGGGCTCGCTGTCCCGGGCCTCGCCCACCCCCTTCTCGCCCCCGACGAGTGGGCCGTCCTCACCACCCCCGGAACGCCCCTGCACTGGGTCGTCCTCGACGTCGCGAACGGCCCCGGCGTCCATCCCGACCCGCACTGCCTGGAGGCGGCCGGGCGGCTGCGCAACGCGGGGGTCCGCGTGCTCGGCCGCCTCGACACCGCGTACGGGACGCGCGACTTCGGAGAGCTGATCTCCGACGCGCACCGGTATCTCGACTGGTACCGGACCGACGGCTTCCTCCTCGACCGCTGCCCGTCCGACCGGGCCGCGCTGCCCGGGGTCCGGCGCACGGTCACCACGCTCCGGGTGGTCCGCGACGACGCCCACATCGTCCTCGGCCACGGCACCCACCCGTATCCCGGCTACGCCGAGAACGCCGACCAGCTCGTCACCTTCTCCGGCGCCTGGAGCGACTACCGCTGGTCCCAGGCGGCCGAGTGGAGCGCCGACCACCCGCCCGAGCGCTTCTGCCACTTCGTCCACGGCGTTCCCCGCGGTCATCTGGAGGAGGCGCTGCGCATCGCCCGCTGGCAGGGTGCCGCGACGGTCTGCTTCACCGACCGCACGAGCCGGTCCGGGCGGGTGGACCCCTGGGAGACGATGCCCGGCTACTGGGACGAGATCGTCTCGCGTATCGGGACGGGTGTCTCGGAATGAAAAAGGCCGTGGCAGTGTTACGGGGAGAACGACAACCGTAATGATTGACCGACCAACGGAGTCCCCGTGTCGCTGCCACCCCTGGTCGAGCCGGCCGCCGAGCTCACCGTAGACGAGGTCCGCAGGTACTCCCGCCACCTGATCATCCCCGACGTGGGGATGGACGGGCAGAAGCGGCTGAAGAACGCCAAGGTGCTCGCCGTGGGCGCGGGCGGCCTCGGCTCGCCGACCCTGATGTACCTGGCGGCGGCCGGTGTCGGCACGCTCGGCATCGTGGAGTTCGACGAGGTCGACGAGTCGAACCTGCAGCGCCAGGTCATCCACAGCCAGGCCGACATCGGCCGTTCCAAGGCGGAGTCCGCCCGCGACACCATCAAGGGCATCAACCCGTACGTGGACGTGGTCCTTCACCAGGAGCGGCTCGAGGCCGACAACGTGATGGACATCTTCAGCCAGTACGACCTGATCGTCGACGGCACGGACAACTTCGCGACCCGCTACCTGGTCAACGACGCCTGCGTACTGCTGAACAAGCCCTACGTCTGGGGCTCGATCTACCGCTTCGACGGCCAGGCGTCCGTCTTCTGGTCCGAGCACGGTCCCTGCTACCGCTGCCTCTACCCGGAGCCCCCGCCCCCCGGCATGGTCCCCTCCTGCGCCGAGGGCGGCGTCCTGGGCGTGCTGTGCGCGTCCATCGGCTCCATCCAGACCAACGAGGCCATCAAGCTCCTCGCGGGCATCGGCGAGCCGCTGGTCGGCCGTCTGATGATCTACGACGCCCTGGAGATGCAGTACCGCCAGGTCAAGGTCCGCAAGGACCCGAACTGCGCGGTCTGCGGCGAGAACCCGACCGTCACCGAGCTCATCGACTACGAGGCCTTCTGCGGCGTCGTGTCCGAGGAGGCCCAGGCGGCGGCCGCCGACTCCACGATCACTCCCAAGCAGCTCAAGGAGTGGATCGACGACGGTGAGAACATCGAGCTCATCGACGTCCGCGAGCCGAACGAGTTCGAGATCGTCTCCATCCCGGGTGCCCGGCTGATCCCGAAGAACGAGTTCCTCATGGGCTCCGCCCTGGAGAGCCTCCCGCAGGACAAGAAGATCGTCTTGAACTGCAAGACGGGTGTCCGCAGTGCGGAAGTCCTGGCGGTCCTGAAGTCGGCCGGCTTCTCGGACGCCGTGCACGTCGGCGGCGGCGTGATCGGCTGGGTCAACCAGATCGAGCCGGAGAAGCCGGTCTACTGATCCCTCACCGGCCCGGCGGGCCCGGATCCCGTGAACGCGAAGTTCGTGACCCCGGAGCCCGCGAGCCGGGATTCCGCGGGTCCGGACTCCGTCCGTCCCGGTCCTCGGACGGCGGGGGCCGCGCGCACCGCAGGTGCCCGTGGCCCCCGCCGCCGTCATGAGCAGACCTTGCCGTCCTCCGGCACCTTTCCCTGCAGCAGGTAGGCGTCGACCGTGGCGTCCACGCAGTCGCTGCCGCTCCCGTACGCGCCGTGGCCCTCGCCCTTCCAGGTGAGCACCACGCCGACGTCCTCGCCCAGCTCGTCCGCCATCCTGCGGGCGCCCTCGTAGGGCGTGGCCGGGTCGCCGGTGTTGCCGACGACGAGGACCGGTGCTGCGCCGGGCGCGCTCACCTCCGGTGTCTCGTGCTGACCAGGCACCGGCCAGTCGTGGCACCAGCCGGCCGTGTCCCAGCCGAGGAACGGCCCGAACACCGGGGAGATCCTCTCGAACTCGGGCAGCCGCTTCTTCGTCTCCTCGAGGGTCGGCCGCTGCTTGTCGTCCAGGCACGATATGACCCGCTGCGAGTGGGTCGTCGTGCCGTAGCGCCCCGATTCGTCACGTTCGTTGTAGCCGTCGGCTAGGGCGAGCAACTCCGAGCCGTCACCGTCCCGGGCCGCCGCCAGCGCACTGGTCAGAGCCGGCCAGCCGTCCTTGCTGTACAGCGGCAGCACGATGCCGGTGAGCGCGAGGGTCTGCGTCAGCTTCCGCCCCGGGGACGACGTCGGCAGCGGTTCGGTGTCCAGCCGCTTCAGCAGGGCGGCGATCTCGCGCGAGCCCTGCGCGGGGTCCTCGCCCGTGGACTTCAGGTAGTCGTCCAGCGCGCGCTGGAAGCCCCGTGCCTGGTTCTCCGCGTGGCCCATCGTGTCGGCGCTCGGGTCGACGACCGCGTCGAGCACCACCCGGCCCACGTTCTTCGGGAACAGGTGGGCGTAGACGCCGCCGAGTTCGGTGCCGTAGGAGATGCCGAAGTAGTGCATCTTCGCGTCGCCCAGCACATGCCGCATCAGGTCCATGTCGCGGGCGGTGTCCGTGGTCGAGACGTGCGCCATCAGCTTGCCGGCGGCCTTCCGGCAGCCCTTGCCGAAGTCGGCGGCGTCCGCGAGGAAGGTCCGTTCCTCGGCGGGCGTGTCCGGTGTCGCGTCCACCGACTCGGCGTCCTCGATCGCCTCGTCGTCGCGGCAGCGGACGCCCTCGCTGGCGGCGACGCCGCGCGGGTCCCAGCTCACCAGGTCGTACCGTTCGTGCAGCGAGGAGACGGCGTCGGCGTAGGACGGCAGCGTGGAGACGCCCGAGCCGCCGGGGCCGCCGAAGTTGAACAGCAGGGAGCCGATGCGCTGCCCGCCGCTCGCCTTCGAGCGGATCAGGGCGAGGCCGATCGTCTCGCCGTCCGGCTTCGCCCAGTCCAGCGGTGCCCTGAGTGTGGCGCACTGCCAGTCGCCGCCCGGCGCGGGGCCGTCCGCGGTGCTCTCGCACCGGTCCCAGTCGAGCTTCTGGGAGGCCAGCGACGACGGCACCCCGGGCGGTGCCGCGGCGGACGGCGGCGCGCTGCTCGTGTCACCGCCGTCCTCGCCGTTCCCCGACGAGCCGCCGCTGCAGCCCGCCGTCAGCAGCGCGGCGGCGGCCGTCAGAGCCGTCCACCGAACGAGACGTGCCATGCGCAATCCCCCCTCAGCGGCCGTCCGCACCGTGCGGCGGACGGCGGTGATGCCATGGTAGGCGGCGGGCGCGAAGCTCGTCGGGGCCTGTGGAAAACCCTCTGACCTGCGGGTTCAGCGGCCGGGTGGTCCGTGCCGGAGGTCAGGAGCAGACCGTTTCGGCCGCCGGTGGCTCTCCGTCCAGCAGATAGCGGTGCACCGCGTCACGCACGCACGTGTTCTTGCTGTCGTAGGCCCCGTGTCCCTGTCCCCTGTACGTCAGCTCCACACCGACGCCCTTCCCCAGCGCGTCCGCCATCCTGCCCGCGCCCTCGTAGGGCGTCGCCGGGTCGCCGGTGTTGCCGATCACCAGGATCGGCGGGGCGCCGGGCGCGCTGACGTCGGGGTGGTCGGCGGCGCCGGCCACCGGCCAGCCGGTGCAGCCGACCATGGACCAGGCCAGGTACTCGCCGAACAGCGGGGAGGCCCTCCGGAACTGAGGCAGCTTCCGCTGCACGTACGCGGCGTCGTAACGCGGCCTGTCGTCGGCGCAGTTGATGGAGACGTTCGCCGCGGTGATGTTGCTGTACTCGCCGTTCTCGCTGCGTCCGTTCATCGCGTCGGACAGCACCATGAGGATCCTGCCGTCACCGTCGTAGGCCTGCTCGAGGCCCTCGGTGAGGTACTCCCAGAAGTCCTTCGAGTACAGCGCCTGCGCGATCCCGCCGGTCGCGGCGGTCTGGGTGAGGTCGCGGGGGAAGACGCCGGGGATCGGTCTGCGGTCGAGGTCCTTCAGCAGCCGGGCGATGCGGTCCTTGACGTCCTGGACGCTGTCGCCGACGGGGCAGTCATCGGTCTTGGAGACGCAGTCCTCGGCGTAGTTGTCGAGGGCGAGCTGGAAGCCCTTCGCCTGTCCGAGCGAGCTCTGCTCGGCGTTCTGTGTCGGGTCGACGACCGCGTCGAAGACGGCCCGGCCCACGTTCTTCGGGAACAGGTGGGCGTAGACGCCGCCGAGTTCGGTGCCGTAGGAGATGCCGAAGTAGTACAGCTTGTCGTCGCCGAGGACCCGGCGCATCAGGTCGAGGTCGCGGGCCGCGTCGGTGGTGGCCACGTGCGGGAGCATCCTCTTCGAGCGCTTCTCGCAGGCCGCGTTGAACCTGTCGGTGTTCTTCAGCAGCCCGGTGCGCTCGGCCGCGTCGTCGGGGGTGGCGTCCTGCTGGAAGTACGTGTCGAGCTGTTCGTCGTCCAGGCACCGCACGGGGGCGCTGCGGCCGACTCCGCGCGGGTCGAAGCTGACCAGGTCGTAGCGGGTGCGCAGGGTGTCGTAGTCCTGGCCGAAGGCGGGCAGGGCGGTGACGCCCGAGCCGCCGGGGCCGCCGAAGTTGAAGACGAGCGAACCGATGCGCCGGTCCGCCGGGCCACTGGTCCTCGCCCGGATCAGCGCGAGGCCGATCGTGTCGCCCCCGGGGTCGTCCCAGTCGAGCGGTGCCTTCATGGTGGCGCACTGCCACGCCTCGCCGTCCGGCAGCGGGGAGGGGGCGCTGCCGCCGCCCTCGGCCTCGGACGGGGCCGGGCAGTCCTTCCAGGAGAGTTTCTGCTCCGTCAGGTCCTCGTCGTCCCGCGGGCTGTCGCCGCACCCCGCCAGGAGGGCGGACAGCAGTACGGCGGTGGCGGTGAGGGCGGCGGCGCGCAGCCGGGCGGGTTTCGGCATGCCCCCATCGTGCGTGCGCCCGGTGCCCTGCGCCCGGGGCGCGAGCCGGACGAGGGAAGGGGGCGTCGCCGGGCCGTCGGCCCTACAGCGCCCCCTTCCGGGTCAGGTGGTTGAAGGCCAGCCAGCCCGGCAGCACCGGCAGCCACAGGGTGAGCAGCCGGAACAGCAGCACCGCCGGCGCGGCGACCTCCTTGGGCAGGCCGACGGCGATCAGACCGACCGTCAGCGTCGCCTCCACCGCGCCGACACCGCCCGGGGTGGGCGCCGCGGAGCCCAGCGCGTTGCCCGCGAGGAAGACGACGGCGACACTGGCGATGCTGATCGACGTCGAGTCGTCGCCGAAGGCCCTGATCGAGGCGTCCAGGCACATCACGAAGCAGGCGGTGAGCAGCAGCATGCCGCCGATGCCGGTGACCAGCTTCTGCGGGCGCTGCAGCACGTCCAGCATGCGCGGCACGACACCGGCGAAGAGCGACCGCACGCGCGTGACGACGAACTTGCGCAGGAACGGCACCGACGTCACCACCAGCACCAGCACCGCCACCGTCAGCAGACCCGCGATGACCGTCCGGGACGGTGACAGCGACGGCGTCTTCTCGGTGCCGGTCAGATAGCCGAAGGACAGCAGCATCAGGATGTGGCAGCCGAGCCCGAACAGCTGCGAGGCGCCGACGCTCGCCACCGCGAGCCCCGGCCGTACCCCGGCCCGCTGCAGGAACCGGGTGTTCAGGGCGACGCCGCCGACCGCGGCCGGCGCGACGATCTTCACGAACGACCCGGCGACCTGCGCCGCCACGGTCCGTACGAAGGGCACCCGCTCGGGCACGAAACCCAGCAGGGCCATCGCCGCGGCCACGTAGCTCGCCGCCGAGAACAGCACGGCCGCGGCCACCCAGCCCCACTCGGCGTTGGAGATCAGCGGCCCGAACTCGATGTGGGTGAGCTGTGTCAGCAGGAAGTACGCGCCGATCGCGCCGGCGATGAAGCTGATGAGGGTCCGCGGACGCACCCGCTCCAGCCGGGCCGGCTCCACCGGGGCCTGCGGCCTGATCCGCAGGACCGCGTGCCGGATCTGCGTGAGCAGATCCTCCTCGCGGGCCTCCTCCAGCGCGTCGTCCAGGGCCCGCTTCTCGGCCCGCTGCTCCGCGCGTACGGCCTTCTTGTCGGGCTTCCCGGACGCCGGCACGGCCGTCGCGCCGGTGCCGGCCGCCTCCGCGCGGGCCAGCTTGGCCTGCCGGGACGCCTCCAGCACCGCTTCCCGCTCGCGCTCGGCCCGCTCCCGGGCCAGCCTGCGCAGGGTCGCCCGGGTGGAGCGGCTGAGCGCGATGGGCTGGAGCATCGGCAGGCAGTCCGCCACCGCGTCGGGACCGAGTACGTCCAGGGCCGTGGCGACCGCGCGTTCGGCGCCCACCCGCAGCCCGAGCGTCACCAGGAGCTGGGAGATGTCCATGCGCAGCAGCAGGTCGCCGGCGGCGATCTCGCCGATGCGCAGCTCGGTGAGGATCACGGTGCCGGAACGATCCACCAGGATCGCGTCGCCCACCAGCCTGCGGTGCGCGATGCGCCGGGACTGCAGGGCCCGCACCTGCTCCCAGGTCCCGCGCAGCAGGTCGTCGGTGATCTCGTCGTCCGGCAGCGAGTCGAGGGTACGGCCGCCGGTGTGCTCGTAGACGAGCATCACGGCGTCGGGGCCCAGCTCGGACGTCGCGATCAGCTTCGGCGCGTTGGCGCCGGCCGCGATCGCCGCGTAGGCCAGCAGCGCCTCCTGCTCCAGGGCCTGCCGCAGCGAGGGGAGGCTGCTGCGGGTGGCGAAGCCGCGCAGCGTCAGGTTGCGCCAGGCGCGGTAGAAGAAGCCCTGCGCCTGCTGCTCGCGGTCCACGACCGTGACGTCCAGCGGCCGGCCGTCCTCCAGGGTGACGAAGTACCGGCGCCCCCGGTCGCCCGTCTCGGCGGTGTCCGACGGGACCTCCTCGCGCGCGGCGGTCACCGGCCGGAAGCCGACGTGCCGCAGCCCCGCCATCAGCGTCCGGCCGGTGGGGCGGACGTTGGGGGAGCCGACCGCGTAGAGCGTTCCGTAGGCGACGGCCCAGCCGATCAGGACCGTCAGGATGATCGAGAACGGTGTCGTGTAGCCGGTGACGAGCATCGAGAAGGCGTCGAGGAGGAGCACGATCCACAGCACCGCGCGCCAGCGGGGTCTGCGGGACATGCCGACGGCCGTCATGTACGCGATGACCGGCGCCAGATAGCCGTGCACGGGGTCGGTGAGCGCGTGGACGTCCCCCGGCGAGGGCTGGGTGAGCGCGTCCTGGATGGAACCGGGGGCCGCCTTCGCCACCCACAGGTCGGTGGCGAGGGTCACCCCGTGCGCGAGGACCGCCGCGAGCACGCCGTCGGCGATCCGCAGCCCGTCCCGTTTGATCAGCCGCTCGACCGCGAAGGCCACCGGCACCAGGAGGATCGCGATGCTGGAGGCCAGACCCGCGACCTTGATCAGCAGGTCGGGCGCCTGGCCGGTGCCCTTGCTGATGTCCTGTTCGAGCCCCGAGGTGGTGCCGTGCGCGAAGGCCGCGACGGCGAGCAGCACGACGATCGCGAGCACGCCCACCAGGAGCCGCATCAGGTCGGACGGACGGTGCACGCGCGCGGGGAGCAGCGGTTCGTCGCCCTCCACCTCGTCGATGTGTGCCACGTCACCGGGATCGGCGACGGTCGCGGACGGTCCGCCGGCCGGCTCCCCGGTGGATCTTCCGTCACGCTTGCCGCGCTTGTCGTTCTCGTCGCTCTTGTCGTGCTTGTCTGAAGCGCCCGGTTTACCGGAGGTGCCCGGGCGCGACGAGGAGTCAGAGGTGCCCTCGGCGTCCTCGGAGTGCGCACCCTGCTGATCCATCGCCTCTTCTTGCTCTCGTATCACTGGTCACCGACCGCACGATGGTGGCATGCCGGGCCGACACCCGGCGGCATCAGGGTGCCGGTGCGGGCCGCACAGTCTGCCCGAAGCGCCGCGGCCGGGCGAGGGGTGCGCACCGCCGCGAGCGCCTCGCGTTGTCGGTGGGGTGGGGCAGGATGGGGCGGATGAGCGAGCAGAGCCTTCCGGACGAGGCCGCCGCGGCGTACGCGGACGCGCTGCCCGAGTACGCCGAGCGGGTCCTCGAGGTGGCCGAACTGATTCCACCGGGACGTGTCATGACGTACGGGGACATCGCGGAGTGGCTGGAGGAGGGCGGGCCCCGCCAGGTCGGCCGCGTGATGTCCCTCTACGGCGGGGGCGTGTGCTGGTGGCGGGTCGTCCGCGCGGACGGCGTCCTGCTCCCCGGGCGCGAACTGGACGCGCTCGGTCACTACCGAGGGGAGGGCACGCCCCTGAGGGAAGCGGGCAGGAGCGCCGAGGGCCATCTGCCGCGCCTCGATCTGAAACGGGCCCGGTGGGACGGCGGCGATCGCGCGCAGGGACACACCTGACAGCCTCCGCCATCGGGCGTGCCGGGGTGCGGCCGGTGAGCCGTGCGAGGGAAACGGGACACATCGGGCATGCCCGTGACATGACGTACTTTCGAGGAGCGGGGGACACCGGAGTCGGAAGTGACCCGAGGGAAGAAGGGGAAGCTCTGCTTCCGCCTCGTTCGCCGGCGTAGCGTCGGCCGCGCGCGTCCCCCTCATCCCGCGGCCACCGCCGCCCCCGCAGAGCGGACACCCCACCAGTACGACCACCAGGACCGGCGAACCACGTGAGCTCCTCTTCCTCCACCGGACACCCGTCGCACCCCCAGGCGCGACGGGGGAGCGCCGGCGCCTACCGGCTGGTGCGCACCCCGCCGGCCCGTGTGGCCCCCCCTCGTCTGGACGCGGCGCAGCGCGCCGTGGTTGACCACCGGAGCGGGCCGCTGCTGGTCCTCGCCGGCCCGGGCACCGGCAAGACCACCACCCTGGTGGAGTCCGTCGCGGCCCGCGTCGCCCGCGGCGGCGATCCGGAGCGGATCCTGGTCCTGACCTTCAGCCGCAAGGCCGCCGCCGAGCTGCGCGACCGGATGGCGCTGCGTATGGGCGCCGCGCGCGCCCCCCGGGCGACGACCTTCCACTCCTTCGGCTACGCCCTGGTCCGCGCCCACCAGGACAGCGAACTGTTCGCGGAGCCGCTGCGGCTGCTGTCCGGTCCGGAGCAGGACGTGGCGGTCCGTGAGCTGCTGGCCGGGCAGGCGGACCTGGAGCGGCTCGGACTGGCACACGTGCGCTGGCCCGACGAACTGCGCGCCTGCCTGACCACCCGCGGTTTCGCCGACGAGGTCCGCGCGGTCCTCGCCCGCAGCCGCGAACTGGGCCTCGGCCCGGACGCCCTGGAGGCGTTCGCCCGCCGCACGGGCCGCCCCGACTGGCGGGCCGCCGCCGTCTTCCTCGCCGAGTACCTCGACGTCCTCGACCTGCAGGGCGTCATCGACTACGCGGAACTCGTCCACCGCGCGGTGCTGCTCGCCCACCGCCCCGAGGTCGCAGCCCGGCTGGCCGCGCGGTACGACGCCGTGTACGTCGACGAGTACCAGGACACCGACCCGTCCCAGGTACGGCTGCTGCACGCCCTGGCGGGCGGCGGACGCACCCTTGTCGCCTTCGGCGACCCCGACCAGTCGATCTACGCCTTCCGCGGCGCGGACGTGAACGGCATCCTCGACTTCCCGCACGCCTTCCCGCGCGCGGACGGCCGCCCGGCGCCGGTCGAGGTGCTGCGGACCTCGCGCCGGTCCGGGGCCGCCCTGCTGGCCGCCACCCGGCTGCTGACCCGGCGCATGCCGCTGACCCGCCTGCCCGCCGACAAGGTCCGCGCCCACCGCGAGCTCGCCGCCGAACGGGACGGAGGGCGCGTCGAGGTGTACACGTACCCGACGTCCGGCACCGAGCTCGACAACATCGCCGACATCCTGCGCCGGGCCCACCTCGAGGACGGCGTGCCGTGGGGCGAGATGGCCGTCCTCGTACGCGCCGGCTCACGCACCCTGCCGGTGATGCGCCGCGCCCTCACCGCGGCCGGCGTCCCGCTGGACGTCGACGGCGACGACCTTCCCCTGCGGCACGAACCGGCGGTGGCGCCGCTGCTGACGGCCCTGCGGGCGGTGGCCACCGCGGTGGCGGAGGAACGCCCCGGCACCCGCGCCGCCGACGCGGCGAAGGCCGCGCCCGGCACGGAGGGCGTGCCCGGCGCCGGGCCGGACGCCGACGGCGCACGGGAGACCGGCCCCACCGCCGAGAGCGCGTCCGAGGCCGGACCGGGCGCCGAAGGCACGTCCGGAGCCGGGGCCACCGCCGGAGGTGCGTCTGACACCCGGCTCACCCCCGGCAGCGAGGCCGCCTCCGACGGCACGCGCGGGGAAGCCGCCCCCGCCGCCCCCGACGGTGCGCCCGAAGCCGTCCCCCCGGCCGGCGCCGCCCGTGCGGGGAGCTCCTGCTGGCTCAGCACCGAGACCGCCCTCACCCTGCTCACCTCCCCCCTCGCCGGCATGGACGCCGCCGACCTGCGCCGGCTCGGACGCGCCCTGCGCGACGAGGAGCGCGCCGCCGGGAACCCCCTGCCGCCGCCCTCGGACGAGCTGCTCGCCCGCGCTCTCGCCGAACCGGAGCGCCTCGCGGCGCACGACCCCGCGTACGCCCGGGGCGCCCAGCGGCTCGGCGCGCTGCTCCGCAAGGCCCGTGAACGCCTCGCCGGCGGCGGCAGTGCCGAGGAGGCGCTGTGGGACCTGTGGGAGGGCACCCCGTGGCCCGCCCGCCTGGAACGCTCGGCCAGGCGAGGCGGCGCGGCCGGCCGCAACGCCGACCGCGACCTGGACGCCGTGTGCGCACTGTTCGCGACCGCGGCCCGCGCGGAGGAGCGCACCGGCGGCCGCGGTGCGCTGAACTTCCTGGAGGAGATCGACGCCGAGGACATCGCCGCCGACACCCTCACCCGTCGCGCCGTACGCCCGGACGCGGTCCGCCTGACGACCGCGCACCGCTCCAAGGGACTCGAGTGGCGGCTCGTGGTCGTCGCGGGCGTCCAGGAGGGCCTGTGGCCGGACCTGCGCCGCCGCGGCTCCCTGCTGGAGGCCGACCGGATCGGTCGCGACGGACTCGCCGAGCCCCTCGCCCCCGGCGCGCTGCTCGCCGAGGAACGCCGCCTGTTCTACGTGGCCGCCACCCGCGCGCGCGAGCGCCTCGTCGTGACCGCCGTGAAGGCACCGGCCGACGACGGCGACCAGCCCTCCCGTTTCCTGACCGAGCTCGGCGTCGAACCCGTCGACGTCACGGGCCGCCCCCGCCGCCCCCTCGCCGTCGCGGCGCTCGTCGCCGAACTGCGCGCCACCACCGTCGACCCCCGCGTCTCCGCGCCCCTGCGCGAGGCGGCCGCCCGCCGGCTGGCCCGGCTCGCCGCCCTCGCCGACGAGGACGGCCGCCCCCTGGTGCCGTCCGCCCACCCCTACCGCTGGTGGGGCATGTGGGACCAGACCGAGAGCAAGGTGCCGCTGCGCGACCGCGACCAGCCCGTCACCCTCTCCGGCAGCGCCCTCGACCAGCTCGCCAACACCTGCGCGCTGCAGTGGTTTCTCGGCCGGGAGGTGAAGGCCGACGCGCCCGCCACCGCCGCCCAGGGCTTCGGCAACGTGGTGCACGTCCTCGCCGACGAGGTCGCCTCCGGGCACACCCCGGCCGACCTCGACGTCCTCATGGAGCGCCTGGACTCGGTGTGGAACGCGCTCGCCTTCGACGCGCCGTGGAAGTCGGCGCAGGAGAAGGCCAACGCGCGCGTGGCCCTCGAACGCTTCCTCGCCTGGCACGTGATGGACCGTGCCGGGCGCACACCGGTGGCGAGCGAGCACGACTTCGACGTGACCCTGGAGGCGGGCGACTACGAGGTCCGCGTCCGCGGCCAGATGGACCGCGTCGAGGCCGACCGCGACGGCCGCGCCTACGTCGTCGACTTCAAGACCGGCAAGCAGGCGCCCAGCTCCGCCGAAGTGGCCCGCCACCCCCAGCTCGCCGTCTACCAGCTCGCCGTCCGCGAGGGCGCCGTCGACGAGGTCTTCGGCGGGGTGCGCCCCGAACCGGGCGGCGCCGAACTCGTCCAGCTCCGCCAGGGCGCGGCCAAACGCGACGGCGGCGAGACGCTGCCCAAGGTGCAGGCGCAGGAGTCCCTGGCGGGCCCGGAGGGGGAGTGGGTCGGGGACCTGCTGGCCACGGCCGCCGGCAAGGTCCTGGACGAACGGTTCACCCCCACCGCGGGCCAGCACTGCACGCACTGCGCCTTCCGCGCCGCGTGCAGCGCACGGCCCGAGGGGCGGCACGTCGTGGAGTGACATGGCCCGGGGACCGTACGCCGTGGCCGGGGCGGAGCGACATGGTCCGGGGACCGTACGCCGTGGCCGGGGCGGAGCGACATGGTCCGGGGACCGTACGCCGTGGCCCGGCGCGGCCGGTGTGACCAGTCGCACCCCACGCGCTGACCTGCGCTTCTCCCGTCCGCGCGGCGCTCTTGGCCTCCGCTGTCGGTGACCGCCGCTAGCCTCTTCGACGTGCCCGCCCGTATCACCGACCCCGAGCAGCTCAAGGAGCTCCTCGGGATCCCCTTCACCCCCGAGCAGACGGCCTGCATCGTCGCGCCGCCCGCCCCGCAGGTGATCGTGGCCGGAGCCGGTTCGGGCAAGACGACGGTGATGGCGGCGCGCGTGGTGTGGCTGGTCGGCACCGGTCAGGTCGCCCCCGAGCAGGTGCTCGGCCTCACCTTCACCAACAAGGCCGCCGGCGAACTCGCCGAGCGCGTCCGCACCGCCCTGGTCCGGGCCGGCGTCACCGACCCCGACGTGATCGACCCCGACAATCCGCCGGGCGAACCGGTGATCTCCACGTACCACGCCTTCGCCGGCCGCCTGCTCACCGACCACGGCCTGCGCCTCGGACTGGAACCGTCCTCCCGGCTGCTCGCCGACGCCACCCGCTTCCAGCTCGCCGCGCGGGTCCTGCGCGAGGCCCCCGGCCCCTACCCGGCGCTCACCCGCTCCTTCGCCGACCTGGTCGGCGACCTCCTCGCCCTCGACGCCGAGCTCTCCGAACACCTCGTACACCCCGAGGAGCTGCGGGCCTGGGACACCGGCCTGCTGACCACCCTCCAGGGCGTCGAGCTCACCAACGCCGACCTGCGCAAGGTCCCCGAGGCCGCCGCCGCCCGCCGTGAACTCGCCGGCCTGGTGATGCGCTACCGGGCCGCCAAACGCGAACGCGACCTGCTCGACTTCGGCGACCAGATCGCCCTGTCCGCCCGGCTCGCCGGGCTCCCCGAGGTCGGCCGCGCCCTGCGCGACGAGTTCCGCGTCGTCCTGCTCGACGAGTACCAGGACACCTCGGTGGCCCAGCGCGTCCTCCTGGCCGGCCTCTTCGGCGGCGGCACCGGCCACCCCGTCACCGCCGTCGGCGACCCCTGCCAGGCGATCTACGGCTGGCGCGGCGCCTCCGTCGCCAACCTCGACGACTTCCCCGAGCACTTCCCGCACGCCGACGGCCGCCCCGCCACCCGCCAGGCGCTCAGCGAGAACCGCCGCAGCGGCGGCCGCCTCCTCGACCTCGCCAACGGCCTCGCCGCACCCCTGCGCGCCATGCACGCGGGCGTGGAGGCCCTGCGCCCCGCCCCCGGCGCCGAACGCGACGGCACGGTCCGCTGCGCGCTCCTGCGCACGCACGCCGAGGAGATCGACTGGATCGCCGACTCCCTCGCCCACCTGGTCCGCACCGGCACGGCGCCCGGCGAGATCGCCGTCCTGTGCCGCACCGCGGCCGACTTCGCCGAGATCCAGGGCGCGCTGGTGGCCCGCGAGGTCCCCGTCGAGGTGGTGGGCCTGTCCGGGCTGCTCCACCTGCCCGAGGTGGCCGACCTGGTCGCCGTCTGCGAGGTCCTGCAGGACCCCGGCGCCAACGCCTCCCTGGTCCGCCTGCTCACCGGCCCGCGCTGGCGCATCGGCCCCCGCGACCTCGCCCTCCTGGGGCGCCGCGCCCGGCTCCTGGTGAGCCACGCGCGCGTGGACGGCGACGACGACCCCGACCGGCGGCTCGCCGAGGCCGTCGAGGGCGTCGACCCGTCCGAGGTGATCTCCCTCGCGGACGCCCTCGACACCTTCCTGGAGACGCCGCTGGACGGCACTGGGGACGACGACGGGCTCCCGTTCTCGCCGGAGGCGCGCGTGCGCTTCGCCCGCCTCGCCGCCGAGCTGCGCGACCTGCGCCGGGCCCTGTCCGACCCCCTGATGGACGTCCTGCACCGCGTCCTCGCCACCACCGGTCTCGAGGTGGAGCTGTCGGCGTCCCCGCACGCCCTGGCCGCCCGCCGCCGCGAGACCCTGTCGAACTTCCTGGACGTCGCCGCCTCCTTCGCCGCCGGCGACGGCGAGGCAACGCTCCTCGCCTTCCTCGGCTTCCTGCGCACCGCCGCCCAGTACGAGAAGGGCCTCGACAACGCCCTGCCCGGCGGCGAGAACACCGTCAAGGTGCTCACCGCGCACAGGGCCAAGGGCCTGGAGTGGGACGTCGTCGCCGTCCCCGGGCTGGTCACCGGCACCTTCCCCAGCGGCCAGGGCCGTGAGAAGTGGACCGCCCAGGGCAAGGTGCTCCCGCACGCGCTGCGCGGCGACGCCGACACCCTTCCCGACGTCGAGTCCTGGGACTCCCGGGGCCTGAAGGCCTTCCACGAGGCCATGAAGGAACACCAGCACACCGAGGAGCTCCGCCTCGGCTACGTCACCTTCACCCGCCCCCGCTCCCTGCTCCTGGGCTCCGGCCACTGGTGGGGCCCCAGCCAGAAGAAGCCCCGCGGCCCCTCCGACTTCCTCCGGGCCCTGTACGACCACTGCGCCGCAGGCCACGGCGAGATCGAGGCGTGGGCGGACGAACCCGCCGAGGACGAGGAGAACCCCGCCCTCCACGAGAACACCGCCGACAAGGCCTGGCCCCTGCCCCTGGACGACACCGCCCTCGCCCTGCGCCGGGCCGCCGCCGAGACGGTCCTCGCCCACCTCGACGCCCTCGCCTCCGAGAACGACGGCCGCCCCGCCGCCACCCACGACCCCGGCGCCCACGACGACCCGGACTGGCCCCCGCCCCCCGCGGACGACGAGCTCTTCCCCTACGACGAGACGCCCCCCGCGGACGACGACTTCTTCCCCTACGACGAGGCACCCTCCGACGACGGTTTCTTCCCCGGCGACGAGGCGCCCCCCGCCGACGTGCTCCCCGCGCACGACGCACCCGCCACCCGCCCGACGATCCCGCACCAGGCCCCGCCCCCGCCGCAGCCCGGTACCACCGGCGTCCCGGGGCCCTCCCGCCTCACCCCCGAGGAGGCCCGCACCGTCGCCTCCTGGGACCGCGACCTCGACGCCCTCACCGGCGAGCTGCTGCGCGCCCGCGAGTCCGTCACCGAGGTACGCCTTCCGGCGTCGCTGACCGCCTCCCAGCTGCTGCACCTCGCCGCCGACCCCGACGGCTTCGCCCAGGAACTGGCCCGCCCCATGCCCCGCCCGCCCCAGCCCGCCGCCCGCCGCGGCACCCGCTTCCACGCCTGGGTCGAGTCCCGCTTCGAGGCGCTGACGCTGCCCATGCTGGAGCCGGACGAGCTGCCCGGCAGCGAGGCCGAGATCGCCGACGAACGCGACCTGGAGCTCCTCAAGGACGCCTTCGAACGCACCGAGTACGCCCACCGCACCCCGTACCGCGTCGAGGCCCCCTTCCAGCTCACACTCGCCGGCCGGGTCGTACGCGGCCGGATCGACGCCGTCTACAAACAGGGCGAGGGCGACACGGCGACCTACGAGATCGTCGACTGGAAGACCGGCCGCGAGCGCACCGCCGACCCCCTCCAGCTCGCCGTGTACCGCCTGGCCTGGGCCGAGCAGCAGCGCGTACCGCTGGAATCCGTGACGGCCGTCTTCCTGTACGTACGCACCGGCGAGGCCGTCCGGCCCGGGCACCTGCCGGACCGCGCGGCCCTGGAGCGGCTGCTGACCGCCGAACCGGTCGGTGACGAAACGCACGGTCAGGGTGGTGTCGCGGCCCGATAGGCTCGTGAGCATGAGCGAGACCCCGGACAGCGCCGTCCGTACGTACATCGAGCACCACCGCACCGCCTTCCTCGACGACCTCGCCGAGTGGCTGCGCATCCCGTCCGTGTCGGCCCAGCCCGACCACGCGACCGACGTACGCCGCAGCGCCGACTGGCTCGCCGCCAGGCTGAAGGAGACCGGCTTCCCCACCGCCGAGATCTGGCCCACCCCCGGCGCCCCCGCCGTCTACGCCGAGTGGCCCTCCGGCGACCCCGCGGCGCCGACCGTCCTCGTCTACGGCCACCACGACGTCCAGCCCGCGGCCCGCGAGGACGGCTGGGACAGCGACCCCTTCGAGCCCGTCGTCCGCGGTAACCGCCTCTACGCGCGCGGGGCGGCCGACGACAAGGGCCAGGTGTTCTTCCACACACTCGGCGTCCGCGCCCACCTCGCCGCCACCGGCCGCACCGCCCCCGCGGTCAACCTCAAACTGCTGATCGAGGGCGAGGAGGAATCCGGCTCCCCGCACTTCCGCGCGCTCGTCGAGGAGCGCGCCGAGCGGCTCGCCGCCGACGCGGTGATCGTCTCCGACACCGGCATGTGGTCCGAGGACACCCCCACGGTGTGCACCGGCATGCGCGGCCTCGCCGAGTGCGAGATCCGGCTGCACGGCCCCGACCAGGACATCCACTCCGGCTCCTTCGGCGGCGCCGTCCCCAACCCGGCCACCGCCGTCGCCCGCCTCGTCGCCGCCCTGCACGACGAGCAGGCGCGCGTCGCGGTCCCCGGCTTCTACGACGGCGTGATCGAACTCACCGACCGCGAACGCGACCTCTTCGCCGAGCTGCCCTTCGACGAGGAGCAGTGGCTGCGCACCGCCAAGTCGCACGCCGCCCACGGCGAGGCCGGACACACCACCCTCGAACGCATCTGGGCCCGCCCCACCGCGGAGGTCAACGGCATCGGCGGCGGCTACCAGGGCCCCGGAAGCAAGACGATCGTCCCGTCCTCCGCCATGGTGAAGCTCTCCTTCCGCCTGGTCGCCGGACAGGACCCCGGCCACGTCGAGAAGGCCGTCCGCGCCTGGGCCGCCGAGCAGGTGCCCGCCGGGATCCGCTGCGAGATCACCTTCGGCTCGGCCACCCGCCCCTGCCTGACCCCGCTGGACCACCCGGCACTGCAGTCCGTGGTCCGCGCCATGGGCCGGGCCTTCGAGAAACCGGTCCGCTTCACCCGCGAGGGCGGCTCGGGACCGGCCGCCGACCTCCAGGAGGTCCTCGGCGCACCCGTGCTCTTCCTCGGCATCTCCGTCCCGTCCGACGGCTGGCACGCCCCGAACGAGAAGGTCGAGCTCGACCTGCTGCTCAAGGGCGTCGAGACCTCGGCATACCTGTGGGGCGACCTCGCGGAGCACTGGCGCCACGCGCCCTGAGCGCAGCGCGGCCCGGGACCGGACCGCCACGGCGCGCACGGCACACTGGGAAGGGCCGCCGCACACCGCCCGCCACCGCCACCCACCGCCGCACCGCACCACCGAGGCCACCGCCGAGCCCTCCCGGACCCGGTCACCACCCGCCGCACGACCCGCTGAACCGCCTGCCGAACCACAACCGCTCACCGGGGGAGTTGGAAGCACCCGTGACCACCTGGACCGACCACACCGCCGACCGTCCCATCTCGCTCACCGCCCCCAGCGGCATCGACCGCGCCGCCCACCACCGCCTCGACGAGGCATGGCTCGCGGCGGCGTGGAGCCACCCCTCGACGCGCTGCTTCGTGGTCTCCGGCGGTCAGGTCCTCATCGACGAGACGCCCGACGGGCGTACCGAGCTCGTCATGACCCCCTCCTTCGAGGCCCCGCTCACCGAAGCGCACCGGTACTTCCTGGGCACCGACGAGGACGGCGTCAGCTACTTCGCCCTCCAGAAGGACTCCCTGCCCGGCCGCATGGACCAGTCCGCGCGCCCGGCGGGCCTGCGCGAGGCCGGCCTCCTGCTGTCGCCCCGCGACGCGGGACTGATGGTGCACGCGGTCGCCCTGGAGAACTGGCAGCGCCTGCACCGCTTCTGCTCCCGCTGCGGCGAGCGCACCGTCATCGCCGCGGCCGGCCACATCCGCCGCTGCCCCGCCTGCGGCGCCGAGCACTACCCGCGCACCGACCCCGCCGTGATCATGGCCGTCACCGACGCCGACGACCGGATCCTGCTCGGCCGCCAGGTCCACTGGCCCGAGGGCCGCTTCTCCACGCTCGCCGGCTTCGTGGAGCCCGGCGAGTCCATCGAGCAGTCGGTGCGCCGCGAGGTGCACGAGGAGGTCGGCATCACCGTCGGCCCCGTCGAGTACGTGGCGAGCCAGCCCTGGCCCTTCCCGTCCAGCCTGATGCTCGGCTTCATGGCCCGCGCCGTCTCCACCGACATCGACGTCGACGGCGACGAGATCCACGAGGCCCGCTGGTTCTCCCGCGACGAGCTCGCCGCCGCCTTCGAGACCGGCGAGGTGCTGCCGCCCTACGGCATCTCGATCGCGGCCCGCCTGATCGAGCTCTGGTACGGCAAGCCGCTGCCGACCCGCGGCTTCGTCTGAGCCGGGACATGCCGAAGGGGCGGCCTCCCGCACGGGGAGCCGCCCCGGGGAAGCCCTGCGGGCTACCGCGTCACCGGTCTAGTCCCGATGCTTCCCGCAGTGCCCGCAGGGCTCTCCCGACCGACTCCGTGGTCAGTGATGCCGCTCCCCGTAGGCCGCGAACGGCATGGCGCGGGTGAGCGCCAGGCCGCGGTAACCCCGGCACTCCCTCAGCCGGCCGGTAGGCAGGAGTTCACCGCCGGTGAACTTGCCCTCGGGGGTGCAGTGCATGCGGTGCACGTCACGGTCGTCGAAGAGCCGAAAACCGTGACCGGGCAGGCCGGTCACCTTCTGCCGGGCAGAGTCGATGATTCCGATGGCCCCCCGGCCCTGATGTTGCCGGGGTGAGCCGACAGCTCGCGGCGCGGGCAGTCGGTCAGAGGGGAGCGCGGGACATGGACGCGGACTCCTCACCGCTGAGCACGGAAGTACTCCTCGAGTACGCCGGCCGGGACCATGACGGCCGTCTCTCCCCCGGGGAGAGCAAGCTGTGCCGGCCGCTCAGGGGCGGTGAGCACGTGACCCTGCCCCGGCTCTCCAGAACGGGAAAGCCGCACACCTGACGTTCGGCGCGCGTGGTCCCGGTGGTCGTCCTCGGCGGGTACGAGCGGACCAACGCCCGAGCATGTCAGTCCAGCAGAGCGGCCGTGAACGTCTCGCGGTGGGCGGTCAGCCAGGCTTGTATGCGGTCCCAGCGCTCCCACCCGCCACGTTCGGCCAGCGCTTGGAGGTAGACGGGGTTGCCGTCAGCCACGCGGCGGGCGACGAAGGACCGGCAGGTCTCGGTGGCCTGTTCGATCACGCCCGGCAATCCGGCGCGATCCCTCGGCGAGAGGCCGTAGCTGTCGGCGAGGATCCGCAGCCGTGCAGACACATCCGATCCGGCGGGATACAGGGCGGCCGCAGACACCGGATCAAGCATGGGCACCCAGTAGCGGGCAGCCATGGCGACGTCCCAGAGAGGACGGCCCGGAGCTGCCGAGTCGAAATCGATCAAGGCGGTGGCACGGCCGTCGCGGAAGACCACGTTGTCCGGGCACACGTCGTTGTGGCACACCATCGTTCCCCCCTCCGGGTCGGCGAGGTCCTGGGGCCACTCGGCGTCCGTGTCGACCGCGACGGTCGCGCTGACCTCATGCAGGCGGCGCAGGAGGTGTCCCACCGATTCGAGGGCGCTTGTCGTCATCACCCAGGGCGGGAACGGCGGCAGAGCTACTTCGCCTGGGACGAAGGTGAGCTGTTCACGGCCGTCAGCGGTGAGGCGCACGGGAGTCGGAGCTCCATCGAAGCCGTGCTCCCTCAGCGCGAGGAGGTGGGCATGGAGAGCCTGTGCGTTGCGCGGGGCCGGGCGTTCCACCAGCGCACCCCTGCGGAAGACCGCCCCCGCGTTCACCATGCCTCCGGCCAGCGCTTCGCCGTCCGCCTCGTCCTCGGTCGTCATGTCGATCACGCTACCGTCGAGTCGGCCTCGTACAGGCCGGGTATGCAAAGACCCCCGATCAGGCGCCAGGCCGATCGGGGGTCGTGCGCGTCATGCGTGTCAGACGCCGAGCGCCTGCTTCACCTGGGCGAGGCTCGGGTTCGTCATCACGACCTCGGTGCCACCGCCGGAGGGAACTACCTGAACGGTCGGAACCGTCTGGTTCCCGCCGTTCGCCTTCTCCACGAACGCGGCCGACTCCGGGTCCTGCTCGATGTTGATCTCGGTGTACTCGATGCCCTCGCGGTCCATCTGGCTCTTCAGCCGACGGCAGTAGCCGCACCACGTGGTGCTGTACATCGTCACAGTGCCCGGCATGTCTCTCGTGCTCCTTCGGCGGCTCGGGGATGAGGTCGCAGGAAGGGAACGTCCGGGAAGGCGCCACCATTCCCGACGCGTGACGCCCGTCGCACCAGTACGACAATCAGTGCGTGCCTGTGGACAACCCGGCGCACCCGTCTCCGGGGACCTGGCAGCATGGCTGTGTGACAGCAGCAACGCACTCCACCCTTTTCCCGCAGGTACCGGAGACGGCCGACGCGGTGCTCGAAGGGCTCGACCCCGAGCAGCGCGAGGTGGCCACCGCCCTGCGCGGCCCGGTGTGCGTGCTTGCCGGCGCCGGCACCGGCAAGACCCGGGCGATCACCCACCGCATCGCCTACGGGGTCCGCGCCGGGATCCTCCAGCCCTCCAGCGTGCTCGCCGTCACCTTCACCAACCGCGCCGCCGGGGAGATGCGCGGCCGGCTGCGCCAGCTCGGCGCGGCCGGTGTCCAGGCCCGCACCTTCCACTCGGCGGCGCTGCGCCAGCTCCAGTACTTCTGGCCGAAGGCGATCGGCGGCTCCATGCCCCGGCTCGTCGACCGCAAGATACAGCTCGTCGCCGACGCGGCCGCCGCCTGCGGCCTGCGCCTCGACCGGGGGGAGCTGCGCGACGTCACCGCCGAGATCGAGTGGTCCAAGGTCACCCAGACCGTTCCCTCCGACTACGCCGCCGCCGTGGCGAAGGCCGGCCGTGAGGTGCCCCGCGACGCCGCGGAGATCGCCCAGCTGTACTCCGCCTACGAGGACCTCAAGCGCGGACGCGGCGTCATCGACTTCGAGGACGTGCTGCTGCTGACGGTGGCCGTCCTGCAGGACCGCCGCGACGTCGCGGAGCAGGTCCGCGAGCAGTACCAGCACTTCGTGGTCGACGAGTACCAGGACGTCAGCCCGCTCCAGCAGCGTCTGCTGGAGCTGTGGCTCGGCGACCGCGACGACCTGTGCGTGGTCGGCGACGCCAGCCAGACGATCTACTCGTTCACGGGAGCAACCCCCGACCATCTGCTCGACTTCCGCGCCCGGTACCCCGGCGCCACCGTCGTCAAGCTGGTCCGCGACTACCGCTCCACCCCCCAGGTCGTGCGCCTCGCCAACGGTCTGCTCGCCCAGGCCCGGGGCCGGGCGGCCGACCACCGCCTGGAGCTGGTCTCCCAGCGCCCCGCGGGCCCCGAACCCGTCTTCACCGAGTACACCGACGAACCGGCCGAGGCCGAGGGCGCCGCCCGCCGTATCTCCGAGCTCATCGACGCGGGCGTTCCCCCCGCCGGCATCGCGGTCCTCTTCCGTACGAACTCCCAGTCCGAGACCTACGAACAGGCGCTCGCCGACGCCGGCGTCCCCTACCAGTTGCGTGGCGCGGAACGCTTCTTCGACCGGCCCGAAGTGCGCAAGGCCGGCAGCGCCCTGCGGGCCGCGGCCCGCTTCGGCGGCAACGACCACCTCCTCGACGACGCCGTGGACCTGCCCTCCCAGGTGCGCGCGGTGCTGTCGGGCGAGGGCTGGACGCCCCGGCCCCCGGCGGGATCGGGCGCGGTCCGTGAACGCTGGGAGTCGCTGGCCGCCCTGGTGAATCTCGCCCAGGACTTCGCCGCCGCCCGGCCCGGTGCCACGCTGGGCGATCTGGTCGCGGAGCTGGACGAGCGGGCGAGCGCGCAGCACGCCCCGACCGTGCAGGGCGTCACCCTCGCCTCCCTGCACTCGGCCAAGGGTCTGGAGTGGGACGTCGTCTTCCTGGTGGGCGTCGCCGAGGGCATGATGCCGATCACCTACGCAAAGACGGACGAGCAGATCGAGGAGGAGCGCCGTCTCCTCTATGTCGGTGTGACCCGTGCCCGTGAGCGTCTGCATGTCTCCTGGGCGGTGGCGCGTTCGCCCGGTGGCCGTGCGAACCGCCGGCCCAGCCGCTTCCTGCAGGGGCTGCGGCCCGGCTCCGCCTCGGCCGGCGCGCACGCGTCCGCCGGCGGCCCGGGCGGTGTGGAGCGCGGTTTCGGCCGCGGCACGGCGACGGCCGCCGCGCCGCGGCGGACCCTCAGGACGGTGGCCCGCTGCCGGGTCTGCGGCCGCACGCTGACGGACGCGGGCGAGATGAAACTGATGCGCTGCGAGGACTGCCCCTCGGACATGGACGAGGGCGTCTACGAGCGGTTGCGCGAGTGGCGGGCGGTCCAGGCGCACCGCAGCGGCCAGCCCGCGTTCTGCGTCTTCACCGACAAGACGCTGATGGCGATCGCCGAGTCCGTCCCCGGGGACGAGTACGAACTGGTGAGGATCCCCGGTGTCGGCGCCCGCAAGTTCCGGCGCTACGGGGCCGACGTCCTGGCCATCTGCGCAGGCCGCGACGTCGCCGGGCTTGACGAAGCGGAATGAGGCCAACTCGTCGGAAAAATAGTTTGCGCATGCCCCGGGAATCCCCATAGGTTCTTGGTCACGGGGAACAGCGGCCTTCCCGGAGGCCCTGCACCCGTGCTGTACTTGCATATCCGTGGACCGGTTCGCACCGGTCCCCCGAGACGCCGAGAGGAGGCGAGCCCAATGATCAGCATCAACACCATCAGCACCGCTGCCGGTACCACCGTCAAACTCACCGATCGTTCGGCCGTCTCCCTGTGCATGCTCGGCGCCTCCAACCCGGGCACCGGTCTGTCCGGCATTCGTGCCGCGCGTCCGGCGTCCGTCTCCGTCGCTCCCGCGGGCCTTCCCGTCCGTGAGCGCGATGAGCGACCGACCGAGGCACTGGAAGCAGCAGTAGTGGCGCAGGCCCAGGCCTATGCCTTTACGGCGACCGGTGCCGGATTCCGGAAGCAGACGACGCAGCACCACCTGATGTGGGCCTTCCGTGGGCCAGAACCCTGGAGCGATCCAGCCTGATCTCGATCAGGCCGGCGCCTTCAGGGCCGCGGAACCCCATCCGGGATCCGCGGCCCTTCTGTTTGCCCACGAACGTGGGCGGCAGCACGAAGGAGCCTCGGGACAAGACAAGAACCCGGTACCAAGCCGCCAACCGGCCGACCGGCCGGAACGACCAGACGAGGAAGACCAGCCGTGCAACTCGAAGCGCACGCCCCGTCCGTACCGCCTTCCGACACGATCCCCAAGCCCGGTTCCACGGAGGACTCCACCTTGACCCCGCTCACCGCGCTCACCGCGCTCGACGACGCCATCGAGAACCTCGGCGTGCCCGTCCCCTGCCGTTCCTACGACCCGGAGGTCTTCTTCGCGGAGTCGCCGGCGGACGTCGAGTACGCCAAGTCCCTCTGCCGCACCTGCCCGCTGGTCGAGGCCTGCCTCGCCGGCGCCAAGGAGCGGCGTGAGCCCTGGGGCGTGTGGGGCGGTGAGCTGTTCGTCCAGGGTGTCGTCGTCGCCCGGAAGCGGCCCCGTGGCCGCCCGCGCAAGAACCCGGTCACAGCATGAACATCACCGGAACGATCGACCGTCCCCTCACGCACGACCCCAAGAAGCAGGCCCCGATGAAGCCGTCCACCGACGAGACCGCAGGCAGCACGCCCGAAGACTTCACCACCAGCGACGCGAAGGACTCGCGTCAGAACAGGACCCGTGAGATGCAACTCATCCCAGAAGCCCTGGCCCGTGCGCATATGCACGAGCGGCTGCACGAGGCCGAGCGGGAACGCCTGGCGCTGCGCCTGGCGACCGCCCGGCGGATGCAGCGCCGGGCCGAGCGCGCCTCCATGCGCGCCCGGCGCGCGCTCGCCATGGCGGTCATGCAGTAACCGAACACACCCGAAGCGGTTGCCTCCGGTACAGGAGGCGGAACCTTCCCGTGGGGGCCGGTCCGTGCGAACGGGCCGGCCCCCACAGCGCTTCGGCTCCGGCGGCTCAGGCCTGAGCCGCCGCCCCCTCCACCCCGGCCTCCGTCCCGTCTCCCTCCCCGTACACGGCGTCGTCCTCGCCGCCCTCTTCGCCGTCGTCCTCCGGGACGAAGCCGGCCAGCCACTGCTCCAGCTCGTCGCGCAGACGCACCGTCGCGCCCAGCTGGCACAGCACCCCGATGGTGCTCAGGGTCACCCGGTGGATCAGGAGGTAGGCGGGCGGCAGATTGAGCTGCTTGGCCAGTTGGTAGGCGGGGGAGCGGGGATCGGCGATCCTGGCGGCCTGGCCGCGCATCCAGCCGCGGGTGAAGGTGAACGTGTCGACCCGGGCCGGCTCGATGATCGGCAGGAGGTAGTCGAGGACGGCATCGGGGTCCAGCTCGATGGTCTCCTTGACGAAGCCCTCCGCGCGGAGCATGTCGTAGACGGCCTGCGCCTCGCCGTCCAGGGTCATGCGCAGCGCCTCGCCGATGGGCTGAGGCAGTCCGCCCGGGAGGCGGTCGACCGTGCCGAAGTCCAGGACCCCCAGGCGCCAGTCGTCCTCGCCCCGCGGTCCGCCGGGCAGCAGCCGGAAGTTGCCCGGGTGCGGGTCGGCGTGCAGGAGACCGGTGCGGGCCGGGCCGGAGAACAGGAAGTGGGCGAGGAGCTGACCGGCCCGGTCGCGCTGTCCGGGGGTGCCGTCCGCGATGATCTCCGACATCGGGATGCCGTCGATCCACTCGGTGATCAGCACCTGCTCGCACTGGTGGACCACGTCCGGCACCACGATGTCCGGGTCGTCCGCGAACTCCTCGGCGTGGGCCCGCTGAGCCTGGGCCTCCAGGTCGTAGTCCAGCTCCTCCGAGACCCGGTCCTTCAGCTCTGTGATCAGCGGCTTGATGTCCATGCCGGGGACGAGCGGGCCGAGGAGGCGGGCGAAGCGGCTGAGCTGGTTCAGGTCGGACAGCAGGGCGTCGCCGGCGCCCGGGTACTGCACCTTGACGGCCACGTCACGGCCGTCGTGCCACACCGCCCGGTGCACCTGGCCGATGGACGCCGCCGCGGCGGGCTTGTCCTCGAACCGCAGGAACAGGTCCCTCCAGCCGTCACCGAGCCGCTCCGCGAGCACGGAGTGCACCGTGCGCGCCGGCATCGGCGGTGCGGCCTCCTGCAGCTTCGTCAGCGCCGCCCGGTAGGGGCCGGCGACCTCCTCCGGCAAGGCGGACTCGAAGACGGACAGTGCCTGCCCGAACTTCATCGCACCGCCCTTCAGCTCACCGAGGACCTTGAAGAGCTGCTCCGCGGTCCGCTGCTGCAGCTGCTGGCCGACGATCTCCGCGGACTCGCCCACGATCCGCTTTCCGAGCCCCCAGGTCGCCCGCCCGGCGAAACCGAGCGGGAGCGCGGCGAGCTTGGCGGTCCGGGTGACCGCCTTGCGCGGAAGATCAGACATGCGCCCTCCAAGTCCCAGCCGGCCGCGCCGCTGCTGCCTCACGGCGTCCTTCGGCTGTCGGCCGTTGCCCAGCCATTGTCGCGCGCCGGTCCCCGTTCCCGGGGGTGTGTTCTCGCTTACTCCGTCCGGCGGCCCCGCACGGGCACGCGGGGTGCGGCCGCACCGGCCGCGTGTGCCACCGCAGCGCGGGCAGCGAGACCTCCCAGCGTGCGTCGGCGCTGGCGGGTCTTCGGCCGTCGAGGAAGGCGAGGGCATGGGCCGCCGCCAGCCCGGCGACGGTCGTGGCCAGCGCCAGATCGCAGGGCGGTACCCGGCGCTGTCCGCCGGAACGCCACTGTGCCACCAGCCGCGGCCACGTGGGGTCGCGGTCGGCGCGGTCCGCCTGCAGGCAGCCCGCGCAGCCCGTCTCACCGGGCAGGACCAGGGGGCCGACGACCCCGGTCCCCTCCACCACTCCGGCATACAGGTGGGGTGTGCCCGCGGCCATGAGGGAGTCGGCGTGGGCGGGGTCGGGGGTGTGCGCCGCGACGTCGTCGCGCGGGGCGATCACCACCAGCGAGAAGCCCGGCCCGCCGTCGTCGGGCGGGGTGGCGGGGGACCGGCGCCGCGGCCGGTCCGGGGCGGCACGGCGCACGGCCCGGCGGGCCGCCTCGTCCCGGCGGTCGCCGACGGCCTCCGCGGTCAGCCCGCCCGGGGCGACGTCCCACGGTTCGACGCGTCCGGCGTCCCGCACGTCGACCTCGCCGACGCCCGCGCCCGAGAGCAGGCAGGCCAGTACGGCGCCCACCCGGCCGGCGCCCCGTACCCGTACCCGCATCGCCCGCCGGGCGGCCAGGTGCCGGATCGCGTCCCCGGGCCGGGAGGTCGTCAGGGACAGCGACGCGAGGTCGGGGCGGAGCCGGTCGAGGACCTCCTTCTTCTCGCGCAGGGCGTCGGCGGCCGGCCCGCCGCCCCGGGAGTCGTCCAGGAGCCCGGCCGCGGCCAGCCGCTTCACCAGCCGGTCGGCATGGCCGTCCGGAAGATTCATGCGGCGGGCCTCCTCGCGCAGGAGCGCCGGACCGCGCGTGCCGTCGAGCAGGTCCAGGAAGCCACCGGTCGCCATGTCCACCGGGCCGAGCGTCAGCGCGTGCGCCGGCGTCATCCCGAACTGCACGGTGCGCAGATCGTGCCAGCCGCGTCGCAGTGCGGGCTTGACCATCGGATGCATGACAGACCCCCGTATGTCCTCGTACGTCCCCGTGAGCCGGCGGTGACCGGACGCGTGGTCACCGTGCGGTCGGCCGTACGTCCGCCGGCGAGGCCAGCATGCCCGGATCCGCGTCCGGGCGTCGAAAGTTGTCCACAGGCGGTGGGTGATCGTCGTACAAGCTGTTGTGCAAGCCGCCGTGAGGATCGGAGCGGAACCGTCGCGGGGGCCGGGACTTTCCCCGGGCACAGCGGGTAACGTCGTGGCGTGTCCGCCGACCCACTGCACCGCGCCGGGACGCCCCAGCGCAAACCGACGAGTCCGCCGCCGAGCGGCACGGGGACGAGCCCGATCGAGGTGCGCAGAAGCGCCCGCCGGCGCCGGACGGTCTCCGCCTACCGCGAGGGCGACCGCACCGTGGTGCTGATCCCCGCCCGGATGTCCGAGGCGGAGGAGCGGCGATGGGTGAGCGTCATGCTGGACAGGCTGGCCGCCCAGGAGAGCAAGAGGGTCCTCGGCGACGCCGAACTGTCCGAGCGCGCCCGCCGCCTGTCGGACCAGTACTTCGACGGCCGGGCCCGGCCCGCCTCGGTCCGCTGGGTCACCAACCAGAACACGCGGTGGGGTTCGTGCACCCCGGCCGAGGGCAGCATCCGCCTGTCGCACCGGCTGAAGGGCATGCCCGAGTACGTCGTCGACTACGTCCTCCTGCACGAGCTGGCCCATCTGCTCGTCCCCGGGCACGGGCCCCGGTTCTGGCGGCTGCTGGAGGCGTATCCGCGTACCGAGCGGGCCCGGGGCTACCTCGAAGGGGTGGTCGCCGCCGACCGGCTGCCGCACGTGCCGGGGGCCCGGAACGAGTGAGGCGCACGCCGGAGCGCGTCCGATACGGGCGTGCGCGGGTTGTGTACCGGGACTGTACCGGCATCGTCCGGTGTCGGCGTTTGCCGTTAGCCTGACGCGACGCACTCACATTCGGATGGGGGACGGTCGTAACGCTATGGCCAGGGAATTCCAACGCGGCCACAAGGCCAGGATCAGTGACCTCACCGCGGGCACGGATCTGTACGTAGGCGTGCAGATCTCCGGCCCCGGTCTGAGCTTCGACATCAGCTGCTTCGGACTCGACGCCGACGAGCGGCTCTCCGACGACCGGTACTTCGTGTTCTTCAACCAGCCGAAGACCCCCGAGGAGTCCATCCAGCTCCTGGGTGCGCAGGCGGGTGACACGGAGTCCTTCCGCGTCACCCTGGACAGGATCCCGCCGCAGATCAAGAAGCTGTCCTTCACGGCGACGATCGACGGCGCCGGACAGATGTCGCAGGTCGGGGCCGGGTACATCCGGATCGTCGCGGGCGGTGAGGAGGTGGCCCGGTATCCGTTCAGCGGGTCGGAGTTCTCCACCGAGCGCGCGGTGATGCTGGGCGACTTCTACCTGAAGGACGTGTGGCGCTTCGCCGCCGTCGGCCAGGGCTTCGACGGCGGCCTCGAGGCGCTGCTGAGGAACTTCGGCGGCGAGGTCGCCGAGGACGAGGCGCCGGAACCGCAGCAGCCGCCGCAGACCGGTGCCGTCCCGGGTTTCGCTCCGCCCGCCCAGGCCGCGGCCCCGCCCGCCTTCAGCGCCCCGGCCCCGCAGCCCGCCCCGGCTCCCGCTCCCGCCCCGGCCCCCGCTCCCGCTCCCGCTCCGGCGCCCGCCCCTCAGCCGGCGGCGCCCGCGCCGCAGCCCGCCGCGCAGGGTTTCGCACCCCCGCCCGGAGCCACTCCGCCACCGCCGCCCGCGCCCAACGTGCACGCCGCGCCGACCATCGCCGCGCCCCTGCACACCCCGCCCGGCGGCTCCCCGCTCCCGCCGCCCCCGGCCCCGGCGCCCGCCCCGTACGGCCAGCCGCCGTCGCCGTACGGCCAGGTCCCCGGCCAGACCGCCCCGCCGCCGCCCGGCTACGGCCGGCCGCAGGCACCCCACACCCCGGCCCCGCCGCCCCCGGGCTACGGGCAGCAGGCCCCCTACGGCGTCCCCCAGGGCATGCCCCCGGCGGCCCCGCAGGGCGCCGGTGTGGCCGCCGCGCTCCAGCAGTTCCGTGAGACGGCGCCCGGACAGCGCTGGACGCAGCAGAACAAGAAGCTGATCCGCGTCGACCTCGGTGCGGACGGCCAGGCGGTGCTCGCCCGGCAGGGCAGCATGGTGCTCTACCAGGGCAAGGTCGACTTCAGCTACAAGGGCGCCGGTTTCGCCGGCCGCGTCGTGGGCAACGCCACCGGCCAGGAGATGCAGCTGATGCGCTGCACCGGCAAGGGACAGGTGTTCCTCGCCGACAACTCCGCGATGCTGCACCCCATCGAGCTCCAGGGCGACGCGGTCTGCGTCTCCGCGGAGAACGTGCTCGCCTTCGACGAGAGTCTCCAGTACGAGGTCCGCCGCATCGAGGGACACGGCATCCCCGGCGGCGCGCTGTTCACGATGCAGTTCCAGGGCACCGGCACCATCGTCGTCAAGACGCACGGCATGCCCGTCGTCCTGCCGGTGACGCCCACCACGTTCGCCGACTGCAACGCCGTGGTCGCCTGGTCGGCCGCCGCCCAGGTCGTCGTCTCCAGCCAGGTGCGGATGCGCCGCAACTCCTACGCGGGCGACACCGGCGAGAGCGTCAACCTGCAGTTCCGGGCCGCCCCCGGCAACTTCGTCGTCGTCCAGCCGTACGAGATCTGAGGGAGAGCCCGACATGAACCAGCCGCTCGCGGGCTACGCCCCCGCACCCGTCACCGCCCGCATGGAGAACCACGGCAACCACATGCTGAAGGTCGCCATGCAGACCGGCAACGACCTCTTCGCGCGCGTGGGCTCGATGGTCGCCTACGAGGGCTTCGTCCAGTACGAGCCCAACCCGCCCGCCGTCCGCCAGATCGCCAAGGACTGGATGACCGGCGAGGGCGCGCCCCTGATGAAGTGCTCCGGCGACGGTCTGCTCTACCTCGCCGACTACGGCGCGAACGTCGTCGTGATCAACCTCGACGGCGACGGGATCTCCGTCAACGCCACCAACCTGCTCGCCTTCGACTCCCACCTCACCTGGGGCGTCGAGCGGGTGAAGGGCCTGGCGAAGTTCGCCGGCCAGGGCCTGTGGAACACGAAGATCTCCGGTCAGGGCTGGGTCGCGCTGACCTCCCGGGGCAAGCCGATCGTCGTCGACTGCGGCGGTGGCGAGGACGAGACGTACGTCGACCCGGACGCCCTCGTCGCCTGGTCCCCGAACCTCAAGGTCAAGGGCAAGCGCAGCTTCAAGGCGCAGTCGCTGATCGGCCGCGGCAGCGGTGAGGCCTACCAGATGGCCTTCTCCGGCCAGGGCATCGTCGTCGTCCAGCCCAGCGAGGACAGCACCGACCGTCTCCGTATCCGGGGCTGAGGGGGAGCAAGAACACCATGCAGAGCCCGCTTTTCGCCTACAACGACCAGCAGACCCAGGAAGCCTGGAGCCTGCAGAACAAGCACATGCTCCGGATCGCCCTCACGGGCCACGACGACGTCCTCGCCCGCAAGGGCACGATGGTCGCCTACCAGGGGCTCGTCGAGTTCGACGCCGAGTACCAGAGCGACAGCCAGTCCCGTGCGCGCGCCCGCACCGGCGAGGGCCTGGACCTGATGCGCTGCCACGGGCAGGGCACCGTCTACTTCGCCAACCTGGCCCAGTACGTCCACGTGATGGACGTCGAGCAGGACGGCCTCACCGTCGACAGCAGCTACGTGCTGGCGATGGACTCGTCCCTGCACCACGAGGTCATCGCGGTCGACAGCCTGTACGGCATCTCCGGGTCGGGGAAGCACCAGCTCAACATCACCGGCCGCGGCAAGGTCGCCCTGATGACCTCCGGCGCCCCGCTGCTGATGCAGGTGACGCCCGACAAGTACGTCAACTGCGACGCCGACGCGATCGTCGCCTGGTCCACCGGTCTGCGGGTGCAGATGCAGGCCCAGACGCACTCCTCCGGGGTGTGGCGGCGCCGGGGCAACACCGGAGAGGGCTGGGAGCTCGGCTTCATGGGCAGCGGCTTCGCGCTCGTCCAGCCCAGCGAGCTGCTGCCGCCGCAGAACGCCCAGATCGGATCGGGTGTGGCCGCCCAGTACGGCATGGGCCAGCAGGGCGCCCGCGGCCAGAACCAGGGCAACGCCTGGAGCTGAGCCCCACCGCCCGGGAGCCCGGGAGAGAACGCCTGGGGAAAACGTCCGGGAGGAATCGTCCGGGGTGAGGGGTGACCGCGAGGGCGGTCACCCCTCACCGCTTCACAGGCGGGCGCGCGCCGCCTCCAGCAGGCGGACGACCGACTCGTCGGCCACGCCCGCGACCTCCTCGTACGGGAACCAGCGCAGGTCGAGGGACTCGTCGCTGATGGCCTCCACGGCCCCGGCCGGGGCCAGGGCCGCGTACTGCACGTCGAGGTGCCAGGCGCACGGCGTGTGGTGCCGGTCCAGCCGGACCGGGCCGCCGGGGACGAGAACGAGGCCGTCCACGCCCGACTCCTCGGTCGCCTCGCGCAGGGCGGCCCGCGCCAGCGTCCCGTCCTCCGGCTCGCAGTGGCCGCCCATCTGCAGCCACATGCGCATCTTCCGGTGGAGGGTGAGCAGCACCCGGTCGCGCGACGGGTCGATCACCAGGGCGCTCGCCGTGATGTGCCCGTCCGCGCAGGCCTTCCACATGCCGTCCGGGTGGGAGGCGAGGTGGTCCAGGTAGACCTGCCGCAGCTCGTCCTGGCCCTCGTACCCCTTGAGGACCAGGACCGCGTCGTCGTGGAGGCTCACTCGGCGCCGTCGCCCTTGCCGTCGGCCTCGTCCCGGCCCTTGGCGTCCTTGCCGTCGGCCTCGTCCCCGCTCTTGTCGTCCTTCTTCCGCAGATCGGGCTTGCCGGCCGCCTCGCCGAGCATCTTGTCCAGCTCGGAGAAGTCCATCTGCTCGCGGTGCACGAACCCGTCCGGGTCGTCCAGGTCGGTGGCCGTCGGCAGCATGTCCGGATGGGCCCACAGGGCGTCCCGGCCGTCCACGCCGCGCGCGTCCGTCACCGACGCCCACAGCCGGGAGGCGTCCCGCAGGCGGCGCGGGCGCAGCTCCAGACCGATCAGCGTGGCGAAGGTCTGCTCCGCCGGACCGCCCGAGGCACGGCGCCGGCGCAGCGTCTCGCGCAGCGCGTCCGCGGAGCCCAGACGGGGCTTGGCGGCGGCGTGCACGACCGCGTCCACCCAGCCCTCGACCAGCGCCAGGGCCGTCTCCAGACGGGCCAGCGCGGCCTTCTGCTCCGGGGTGTCCTCCGGCTGGAACATGCCCTGCTGGAGCGCCTCCTGCAGCTGCTCCGGGTTCTGCGGGTCGAACTGGCCGACCACATCCTCCAGCTTGGCCGTGTCGACCTTGATGCCGCGGGCGTAGCCGTCGACGGCGCCGAACAGGTGCGAGCGCAGCCACGGCACGTGGGCGAAGAGGCGCTGGTGGGCGGCCTCGCGCAGGGCGAGATACAGCCGCACCTCCTCCTGCGGGACGCCCAGGTCCTTGCCGAACGCCTCGATGTTCACCGGCAGCAGCGCGGCCTTGCCGGCCGGGCCGAGCGGCAGGCCCACGTCGGTCGAGCCGACGACCTCGCCGGCCAGCACGCCGACGGCCTGCCCGATCTGCGTGCCGAACATGGCGCCGCCCATGGAGCGCATCATGCCGATCAGCGGGCCGGCCATGGCCTGCATCTCCTCGGGCAGCACGTCGCCCATGGCGGCACCGACCCGTTCGGCGACCGGGTCGACGAGCTCACGCCAGGCGGGCAGGGTCGCCTCGACCCACTCCGCGCGGCTCCAGGCCACCGCGGTGCCGGCGCCGGAGGGCAGGGCGGTCGCGTCGTCCAGCCACAGGTCGGCCAGGCGGACGGCCTCCTGGACGGCATTGCGCTCGGTGGGGCCGACGCTCGCGTCCTTCGTGCCGTCCGGGGTGCCCTGGGCGACGGTCTGGCGGGCGATCTGCTTGGCCATGTCCCAGTTCACCGGGCCGCCCTCGTAGGAGAGCATCTGGCCCAGCTGCTGGAAGGCGGCGCCCAGGTCGGTGGGGTTCATGGAACCGAACATGGCAGCGAACGGATTGTCCGCACCGGGGCCGCCGAAGCCACCGGCTCCGGGCGTCCCGAATCCGAACGGGTTGGCCGGTCCCTGACCACCGCCGCTCTGCTGGTCCTTCTTCTTGCCCTCGTCGCCGTCGTCCGGCTCCTCCGGCGGAAGGCCGAATCCGAATGGGGTGTCACTCACGGGGTTCCTCGGCTGGTAGGGCCGCCGGTTCTTTCCGGCGGCACGGCTGCCCGACATCACACCCAGCGTAGACACCCCGGGCGGTTCGGGCCTCGGTGCTTCGCCGACTGACGGCCTGCGGCAGGATGGATGCCACCTGGTACGTACGCGTCTGGCGCGCCCGTACTGAAGACAACCGCTGGAGACGCCCGGTGAGTTCCCCAGATCCGCAGGTTCGCGCAGCGCGAAACCGGTCAACCGGTCCCGCCGCCCCCGCCGCGCGCGGCCCCGTCGTCGCGGTCACCGGTGCCGCCTTTGGCATCGGGGCCCTGCTCACGGCACGGCTGGCCGCGTCCGACGAGGTCAGACAGGTCGTGGCCATCGACGAGCGGCGCGGTGAGTGCGCGGACGCCCGCTGGCAGATCCTGGACGTGCGGGACCCGGCCATCGCCGAGAAACTGCGCGGCGCGGACGTCGTGGTGCACCTGGCCCTGGACCTCGACCTGGAGACCGACGCGGCCGCCCGGACGGCTTACAACGTCCGGGGGACGCAGACCGTGCTGACCGCCGCCGCGGCGGCCGGGGTGCACCGCGTCGTGCTGTGCACCTCCGCGATGGTCTACGGCGCGCTGCCGGACAACGAACTGCCGCTGTCCGAGGACGCCGAACTGCGGGCCACGGCCGAGGCCACGGGCGTCGGCGACCTGCTGGAGATCGAGCGCCTCGCACGGCGCGCACCGCGCGCGCACCCCGGCCTGAACGTGACCGTCGTCCGTCCCGCGGTGCTCGTCGGGGGCACGGACACCGCGCTGACCAGGTATTTCGAGTCGCCCCGGCTGCTGGTCGTGGCCGGGTCGCGGCCGGCCTGGCAGTTCTGCCACGTCGACGACCTGTGCAGCGCCCTGGAGTACGCCGTCCTGGAGAAGGCCGACGGGGAGCTGGCCGTCGGGTGCGACGGCTGGCTGGAGCAGGAGGAGGTCGAGGAGCTCAGCGGGATCCGCCGGATGGAGCTGCCCTCGGCGGTCGCGCTCGGCGCTGCGGCCCGGCTGCACCGGATCGGACTGACGCCCTCCCCGGCCGGGGACCTGGCGTACACGATGTACCCCTGGGTGGTCAGCGGGAGCCGGCTGCACGACGCCGGGTGGCGGCCGAAGTACACCAACGAGGAGGTCCTCGCCCAGCTGCTGGAGGAGGTCGCCGGACGGCGCACGGTCGCCGGGCGGCGCCTGGGACGCAAGGACGCGACGGCGGCCGGAGCCGCGGGCGCGACGGTGGCGCTGCTGGGCGCGGCCGCGGTGGTACGCCGGGCGCGGAAGGCCCGGCGGCGGATCTGAGACCGGGCGCGGGCCTGTAGAAGTCTCCGAGGCACCACCCTCGTCCGCCGGGCGATGATGCAGTTCCGCGCGGTGCCCCCGTGGGGCACGATGGGCGCATGGCAACCATGAACGATCACCCCGGTGAGCAGGCCGCACCGGACCCCGTCAAGCTGATCGGCATCCGGGAGACGCCCCTCTCCGTCGACGAGGTCTTCCGCGCCGTCGGCGACGACGCGGCCGGGGGGACCGCGCTGTTCGTGGGCACCGTCCGCAATCACGACGGGGGCACGGACGTCGACCGGCTCGGATACTCGTGCCATCCCAGCGCCGAGGCCGAGATGCGGCGCATCGCCGAGAAGGTCGCCGGAGAGTACCCCGTACGCGCGCTGGCCGCCGTGCACCGGGTGGGGGACCTGGAGGTCGGGGACCTCGCCGTGGTCGTCGCCGTTTCCTGCCCGCACCGGGGCGAGGCCTTCGACGCCTGCCGGAAGCTGATCGACGACCTGAAGCACGAAGTGCCCATCTGGAAACACCAGACCTTCTCCGACGGCACCGAAGAGTGGGTGGGCGCGTAGCGCCTCCTTGAGGGGAAGCTTGCTGAAGATTCCGGTTGCGTAACCGGGCCCCCGGCGTGAGCGTTGTCACTGCGGATGGTTAATCTGCTGATCAGTCAGTCGCGGAGCTCAAGGGGTTGGGAGGTCGGCATGGCGGCGCTCGCCTGGTTGCTGATTCCGCTGGTGGCTGCTGTGGCCGCGGGGCTGTGGGGAAGCTGGGCCAACCGGACCCGCAAGATCCGCAGCGACGGTCCCGAGCTCGACGGATACGCCCGGTTCCGTGAGGCGATGGAGAGGTCCCGCACCGGAGTCTGACCGGGCCTCCCCGACGGTCCTCCGGCAACCCCGTCCCGTAATGTCGTCCCATGCCACGCCGCACTGCGACGATGCTCGCCTCCACCCTGATGCTGATCGCGCTCCTGTGCGCGGGTGTGTTCATCCCCGTGCCCTACGCGGAGATGTCGCCGGGGCCGACGGTGAACACGCTCGGGGACCACGAGGGCGAGCCGGTGCTGCAGATCTCCGGGCACAGGACGTACGAGGCGAGCGGTCATCTGAACATGACCACCGTCCGGGTCACCAGCGCTGACTACCGGATGAACCTCGTGGAGGCCGTCTACGGATGGTTCGCGCACGACAACCGCGTGGTGCCGCACGACACGCTCTACCCGGACGGGAAGACGGAGGAGGAGGCGACCCAGGAGAACGCCGAGGAGTTCAGCCAGTCCCAGGAGAGCGCCAAGGTCGCCGCCCTGAGGGAACTGGACATCCCGGTGAAGTCCTGGGTGATCGTCTCCACCGTCGTCAAGGGCTCCCCGGCCCAGGGCAAGCTGCACGCCGGTGACGTGATCCGGGCCGTGGACGGCACGACGGTCGAGAAGCCCGGTGACGTCGCCGACCTGGTGACCGAGCACAAGCCCGGCGAGGACGTCGTCTTCACCATCGTGCCCGCGGAGGAACAGGCCGCCGCGGAGAAGGAGAAGCGGGCGCCGACGAAGACCGAGAAGGTGACGATCACCACCGTGGCCTCCGACGACGCCGGTGAGAAGCGCGCCATCGTCGGGATCTCGGCCGGGACCGACCACACGTTCCCGTTCTCCATCGACATCAAGCTCGCCGACGTCGGCGGCCCCAGCGCCGGTCTGATGTTCGCCCTCGGCATCTACGACAAGCTGACGCCGGGCAGTCTCACCGGCGGGAAGTTCGTCGCTGGCACCGGCACGATCGACGATGCCGGCAAGGTCGGCCCGATCGGCGGCATCGGCATGAAGACCATCGGTGCCCGGGAGAAGGGCGCCCGGTACTTCCTGACGCCCGCCGACAACTGCGCGGCCGCCGCCGAGGACACCCCCGACGGGCTGACGCTCGTCAAGGTGGGCACCATCGGCGACGCCCTCGGCGCCCTCGAGGACATCCGCTCCGGGAAGACCGGCGACCTGCCGAGGTGCACGGCCGGATAACGGTCCGAGCAGCCCGGCCGGTCCGCCCGGGACCGGCCGGGACTACTCCTCGAAGGTCGCCGTCAGCGCCTGGGCCAGGCCCGGCACCAGATCGGAGCCCGTGAGGACCTCGGTGGCGGAGTCCTTCTCGCGCAGCCGCAGGGCGGTCTCGCGGGCGCCGTCACGCAGCACCGCGACCGTCATACGGACCTCCTGGCGGTCCGGGTGTTCCGCCACCCACCGCGTCAGCTTCGCCCCGTCCAGGTCCGCGGGCACCTGGGCCTCGGCGGAGGGCGGCAGCATCAGGCGTTCCACGGCCAGCGCGCAGCCGACGACCGCGTCCGGCCAGGCGATGGTGCCGAGGAACTCGTCCAGCGGCTGGTCCGTCGGGATCTCGTCCTGCTCGATCGGGGTGAGGCCGGAGCTCTCCGGTTCCTCCGTGAGGCCGAGCCGGTCGGCGAGGGTGGGCTGGTCGGACCGCAGCCGTGCGGTGTCGACAAGGGCGAAGAGGCGTGCGGGCTGGTCCCAGCCGAGGCCGGAGACGTACTCGTCGATCTCGAGCACGGCCCGGGTGAGGGGGCTCGCTGCCATGGGGGTGTTGGACATGGTCACAATCCTGCCTCGTTCCCGGGCCGAATCGGGAACCGAGTAAACGGTGAGTAAGTTGCATAGGTGTGGGCCCACGATTCCGGGGGCGCACGGGGGGCCCACGAACCCGAGGGCCTGACGGATCAACAGCGACTTCGAGGTGCGCACCTTGGCTTTCCAGATGCCGGACCGAGGCGGAGGCCCGACGGGGCCACGGATGAGAGTGGGCCGCCCGTCCCGGCGTGTCCGCACCCTTCTGATGACGCTCGGCGTCCTTGCCGTGCTCGGCATGGCGTTCACCATGTTCGCGGGCTTCTGGACGGACTGGCTGTGGTACCGGTCGGTCCACTACTCGTCGGTCTTCACGACGACCCTGTGGACCAAGATCGGCCTGTTCTTCGTCTTCGGCCTGCTCATGGCACTCGCCGTCGGGTTCAACATCTGGCTGGCGCACCGGCTGAGGCCGCCGCTGAGCGCCATGTCGATGGAGCAGCAGAACCTCGACCGCTACCGCATGGGCATCGCCCCGTACAAGAAGTGGCTGCTGCTCGGCATCACGGCCCTGGTCGGCCTCGTCGCCGGCGCCTCGGCGTCCGGCCAGTGGCGGACGTGGCTGATGTGGGTCAACGGCGTGCCCTTCGGCCAGAAGGACCCCCAGTTCAAGCTGGACGTCTCCTTCTACGCCTTCGACCTGCCCTGGTACCGGTTCCTGCTCGGCTTCGGCTTCGCGACCGTGATCATCTCGGTGATCGCCGCCGCGCTCACGCACTACCTCTACGGCGGGCTGCGCGTCACCAGCCCGGGCGCGCGCGCCACCGCCGCGGCGACCGGGCACCTGTCGGTGCTCATCGGAGTCTTCGTCGCCCTCAAGGCGGTCGCGTACTGGCTGGACCGGTACGGGCTGGCGGTGAAGTCCAGCGACTTCAAGGCGACCGACAACTGGACGGGCCTGAGGTACGTCGACGCCAACGCCTATCTGCCGGCCAAGACGATCCTGTTCTGCATCGCCGTCATCTGCGCGCTGCTGTTCTTCGCCACCCTGTGGCGGCGCACCTGGCAGCTGCCCGTGATCGGCTTCGGTCTGATGGTGCTGTCCGCGATCCTCATCGGCGGCCTGTACCCGGCGCTGGTCCAGAAGTTCGAGGTGCAGCCCAACGAACAGGCCAAGGAGGCGCCGTACGTCGAGAAGAACCTCGAGGCGACCCGCAAGGCCTACGGCATCGAGGGCACGCAGGTCACCGAGTACGCCGGCGAGAGCGAGACCGAGGACAAGACCAAGCTCCGCGACGACGCCGACGCCACGGCATCGATCCGGATCATGGACCCGAACATCGTCTCGCCCACGTTCCAGCAGCGTCAGCAGATGCGCGACTACTACGCGTTCCCGAACAACCTGGACGTCGACCGTTACTCCAAGGACGGCAAGGAGCAGGACACGGTCATCGGTCTGCGCGAGCTGAACCTGGCCGGCATCCCGAAGAAGAACTGGATCAACAACCACTTCCGCTACACCCACGGGTTCGGCGTGGTCGCCGCCAAGGGCACCGAGGTCGACCCCGAGGGACGCCCGGTCTTCACCGAGGCCGACCTGCCGTCCAAGGGCGACCTCGGAACGTACGAACAGCGGGTCTACTACGGCGAGAAGACCACCACGTACTCGATCGTCGGCGGTCCCCAGAAGGAGATCGACTACTCCGACGACAGCGGCGAGAAGACCACCAGCTACAAGGGCGACGGCGGGGTGGACCTGTCCAGCCCGCTCAACCGCGCCGCGTACGCGCTGGCGTTCAGCGAGCCGCAGATCCTCTACTCCGGCGCCATCGGCGACGGGTCGAAGATCCTGTACAACCGCACGCCGAAGGAGCGCGTCGAGGCGGTCGCCCCGTGGCTGACCATCGACGGCGACGCCTACCCGGCCGTGGTGGACGGACGGATCCAGTGGATCGTGGACGCCTACACCACGACGAACGGCTACCCGTACGCCTCCCGCACGACGCTCGGCGACACGACCGCCGACTCGCTGACCGCGCGCAACGACTCGCGTGCGGTGGTGGCCCAGCAGAACCAGGTCAACTACATCCGCAACTCGGTGAAGGCGACCGTCGACGCCTACACGGGCGACGTCAAGCTGTACCAGTGGGACACCCAGGACCCGGTCCTGAAGACCTGGATGAAGGCGTTCCCGGACACGGTCAAGGCCAAGAGCGAGATCTCCGACACGCTGATGGCCCATCTGCGGTACCCGCAGGACCTGTTCAAGGTCCAGCGCGAGCTGCTCACCCGCTACCACGTGAAGGACGCCACGACCTTCCTCAGCGGCAGCGAGGTGTGGCAGGTGCCGGACGACCCGACCAACAAGTCGGGTGACGCGGTGCCGCCGTACTACCTCAGCATGAGGATGCCCGACCAGAAGCAGCAGGCGTTCTCGCTGACGACGACGTTCACGCCCATCGGACGCGACAACCTCAGCGCGTTCATGGCGGTCGACGCGGAGGCGGGCACCGAGGGCTACGGCAAGATCAGAGTCCTGAAGCTGCAGACGAACACGACGGTCAACGGACCGAAACAGGTCCAGAGCCAGTTCAACTCCGAACAGGACATCGCCGAGTCCATCAGGCTGCTGAGAGGCGGCGACTCGGAGGTCGAGTACGGCAACCTGCTGACGGTGCCGCTCGACGGCGGACTGCTCTACGTCGAGCCGGTCTACGTGCGCGGCGGCGGCCTCAAGTACCCGCTGCTGCGCAAGGTGCTGGTGTCGTACGGAGGCAACACCGCCTTCGAGAACACGCTGGACGAGGCCCTGGACAAGGTCTTCGGGGCCGAGGGTTCGGCCACCCGGCCGCCGGACGGGGACGACGACACCACCACACCGCCGCCGTCCTCCGACAACCCCACTGTCCAGCAGGCGCTGGACGACGCCCAGAAGGCCTTCGACGCCGGCCAGGAAGCCCTGAAGAAGAACGACTGGGCGGCGTACGGCAAGGCGCAGAAGGACCTGGAGGACGCCCTGCGGAAGGCCGAGGACGCGCAGACGCGGGCCGACGCCGGCGGCGGTGACAAGAACACGGAGAACCAGGAGGACAAGAGCCAGGACGGCAAGGGCCAGGACGGCAAGGGCCAGGACGGCAAGGCGATTCCGAGCCCGACGCCGACCGGCACCGCCGACGGAGCTTCCGGCAGCGGCTGACGCGGCCGGTCCGCGCCCGTCCGAGCTGGTCGGACGCCCATCCCGCGCCGTGGTACGGTTGTGAACACAACGGCGCGGGGTGGAGCAGCTCGGTAGCTCGCTGGGCTCATAACCCAGAGGTCGCAGGTTCAAATCCTGTCCCCGCTACTGAAGTCGTGAGCTAGGTGCGAACGACACACGAAGGCCCGGGTCCCGAAAGGGATCCGGGCCTTCGTGCTGTGCGAACGCATGTGCCGACGAGTGCGACGGCCGCGCCGATGGCGGGAGTTGGGGTGATCTGTGTTTGACTTGTCTCCCTGTGGGCATGTCGACAAAACGCTGAAGTGACCTCACTGGCTGCGGTATACCAGGTGTACCCGGGTTGCGGGTGGTGCGACGATGGACGTTATGGGGGACATGGCAAATCTGTTCGAGACGGGGCGATTTGTGCAGCAGTCCGGCCGGGAAGAAGCCGGGGACGAGACTCAGGAAGCCGCCGACGAGGCCGCCGAGGAGGTGCGCCGTCGGATCGCCGCCGAGAGCGGTGACGTCGAGGCGATGAGCGTGCTCGGGGCCATGCTGCTGCGCCGCGGCGATCTCGACGGAGCGGAGACCCACCTGCGTGCTGCCACCGCCGCGGGCGACCGCGCCGCCGCCAACAACCTGGGCGTCCTGCTGCATCAGCGCGGCTACGCCGACGAGGCCGCCGGGTGGTGGCGGATCGCCGCCGTCGCCGGGTCCGCCGCGGCCGCCCACTCACTGGGCCGGCACTTCCGCGAGCGCGGGGACGAGCCCGCCGCCGAGTACTGGCTCCGCCAGTCCGCCGAACAGGGGCACGTACTGGGCGCCTACGCGCTCGCCGACCTGCTGGAGCACCGCGGCGACGACGCCGGCGCCGAGCGGTGGCTGCGGGCCGCCGCCGAGCGGGGGCACCGGGAGGCCGCCTACCGGCTGGCCCGGACCCTGGACCGGCGCGCCGGACGGGACCTCGACGACGACGGCCCCGGTGCCGCGGCCTCCACGACCGGGCGGGCGGTGAGGAACGAGCGGGCCGAAGGGGCGGAAGAGGCCGAGCAGTGGTACCGCCAGGCCGCCGCGCGCGGCCACCGGCGGGCCGCGCTGCACCTCGGGGCGATCCTGGAGCGGCGGGGCGAGCTGAAGGAGGCCGGGCGCTGGTACCTGACGTCCGCCAAGGACGGCGAGCCGCGCGCCGCCTGCGCGCTGGGCTTCCTGCTCCGCGACGCCGGGGACACCGAGAGCGCCGCCGTGTGGTGGCTGCGGGCCGCGCAGGACGGTGACGGCAACGCCGCCAACGCGCTGGGCGCGCTGCACGCCGAGCGCGGCGAGCCGCAGACCGCCGAGCGCTGGTACCGGGCCGCGATGGACGCCGGGGACGACAACGGCGCCTACAACCTCGGGCTGCTCTGCGCCGAGCAGGGCCGCACGACGCAGGCCGAGCAGTGGTACCGGCGCGCCGCCTACGCCGGACACCGCGAGGCCGCGAACGCGCTGGCGATCCTGCTGCTGCGGTCCGGGGACGAGACCGGGGCCGAGCCGTGGTTCTCCAAGGCCGCGGAGGCGGGCAGCGTGGACGCCGCCTTCAACCTCGGGATCCTGCACGCCGGGCGGGGCGAGGACCGGGCGGCGCTGCGCTGGTACGAGCGGGCCGCCGCCGCCGGGCACACCGAGGCGGCGCTGCAGGTCGGGATGGCCCGGCTGCGGGACGGTGACGAGCCCGGGGCGGAGCGCTTCCTGAGGTGCGCGGCGGGCGGCGGCAGCCCGGAGGCCGCGTACCGCCTGGCCACGCTGCTCGACGCGCGCCGGCCGCCGGCGCCCGCGCACGAGCTGGGCGAACCGGCGCAGGAGAAGACCGAGTGCGAGGAGTGGTACGAGCGGGCGGCCTCCCAGGGGCACCGCCGGGCCCAGGTGCGGGTCGGGATGCTCGCCGCGGCGCGGGGCGACGTGGTGGAGGCGGCGCGCTGGTACCGGAAGGCGGCCGAGGCCGGCTCCCGCAACGGCGCCTTCAACCTGGGGCTGCTGCTGGCCCGGGAGGGCAGCGAGCCCGAGGCCGTCGTGTGGTGGCGCCGGGCGGCCGACGCCGGGCACGGGCGGGCGGCACTGCGGCTCGCGCTGGTGTACGCGCGCCGGGGGGAGCTGGACGAGGGACAGCGGTGGGCCGACCTGGCGGTGACGCTGGGCCCGCGCGAGGTCGCGGAGCGGGCGGCCCGGCTGCGGGACGCGCTGCGCCAGGAGCTGTCGGCCTGACCTCGCGCGGAGCGGGATTTGCTTCTCGACGCGGGGTTGACGTAGTGTTCCCTTCATCGACGCGGGGTGGAGCAGCTCGGTAGCTCGCTGGGCTCATAACCCAGAGGTCGCAGGTTCAAATCCTGTCCCCGCTACTGAAGACCGAGGGCCGGAATCCGAAAGGGTTCCGGCCCTCGGTGCGTGCGGTCCCACGAAGCGGCGCGGTACGGAGCGCCGGCGCACGCGAAAGCCCCGGCACAGTGTGCCGGGGCTTTCGGTGTACGGGGGAGGTCCTAGGCCGCCGCGCAGTTCGGGCAGGTGCCGCGGTAGGTCACCTCGACGTCCGAGACGGTGAAGCCGAAGCGCTCCGTGTCGGGCAGGTCGGCCAGCGGGTTGCCGGTCGGGTGGACGTCGCGGATCGCGCCGCACTGTGCGCAGACCAGGTGGTGGTGCGGCCGGTGCGCGTTCGGGTCGTACCGCTTGGCGCGCTTGTCCGTCGCCACCTCGAGCACCTCACCGAGCGAGACCAGCTCGCCGAGGGTGTTGTAGACGGTCGCCCGGGAGATCTCCGGCAGCTTGGTGACGGCCCTGGCGTGCACCTCGTCGGCGGTCAGATGGACGTGATCGCCGTCGAGGACCTCGGCCACGACGCGTCGCTGCGCGGTCATGCGCCATCCGCGTCCACGCAGCCGTTCCAGTAGGTCGCTCATAGAGGCCAGCCTAACAGCAGGGGGACCAGGTCCCGAGTCGGTGTGATTCTGGAATCTTACTTGACTTAGACATTGTCCATTGTAGGATCGGGGACGGCATTAGCCAAGGGACAGGTTTTGCAGGATTGGCGCAGGAGGCGTACGTGACTCAGGGACCGCTCACTACGGAGGCCGGTGCTCCGGTAGCCGACAATCAGAACAGCGAGACCGCGGGTGTCGGCGGCCCCGTGCTCGTCCAGGACCAGCTCCTTCTGGAGAAGCTGGCCCACTTCAACCGTGAGCGCATCCCGGAGCGCGTCGTCCACGCCCGTGGCGCCGGCGCCTACGGCACCTTCACGGTCACCGCCGATGTCACCAAGTACACCCGCGCCAAGTTCCTCTCCGAGGTCGGCAAGGAGACCGAGGTCTTCCTCCGCTTCTCCACCGTGGCCGGCAACCTGGGCGCGGCGGACGCCGTTCGCGACCCGCGCGGCTTCGCGGTGAAGTTCTACACCGAGGAGGGCAACTACGACCTCGTCGGCAACAACACCCCGGTGTTCTTCATCAAGGACGCCATCAAGTTCCCCGACTTCATCCACACCCAGAAGCGCGACCCCTACACCGGCTCCCAGGAGCCGGACAACGTCTGGGACTTCTGGAGCCTGTCGCCCGAGTCGACCCATCAGGTGACCTGGCTGCACGGCGACCGGGGCATCCCCGCCTCGTACCGCCACATGGACGGCTTCGGCTCGCACACCTTCCAGTGGAACAACGAGGCCGGCGAGGCCTTCTGGGTGAAGTACCACTTCAAGACGGACCAGGGCATCAAGAACCTGACCGCCGAGGAAGCGGAGATCCTCGCGGGCAAGGACCCCGACTCGCACCAGCGCGACCTGCGCGAGGCCATCGAGCGCGGCGACTTCCCGTCCTGGACCGTGGGCGTGCAGATCATGCCGGTGGCCGAGGCGGCGACGTACCGCTTCAACCCGTTCGACCTGACCAAGGTGTGGCCGCACGCGGACTACCCGATCGTCTGGTTCGGCAAGATGGAGCTGAACCGCAACCCGGAGAACATCTTCGCCGAGGTCGAGCAGTCGATCTTCTCCCCGGCGCACTTCGTGCCCGGCATCGGCCCGTCCCCGGACAAGATGCTCCAGGGCCGCCTCTTCGCCTACGGCGACGCCCACCGCTACCGCGTCGGCATCAACGCCGACCACCTGCCGGTGAACCGCCCGCACGCCACCGAGGCGCGCACCCACGCCCGTGACGGCTACCTGTACGACGGCCGCCACAAGGGCGCGAAGAACTACGAGCCGAACAGCTTCGGCGGCCCGTTCCAGACGGACCGGCCGCTGTGGCAGCCGGTCGCGGTCACCGGTGTCACCGGCGAGACCCAGGCGCCGGTGCACGCGGAGGACAACGACTTCGTCCAGGCGGGCAACCTCTACCGCCTGATGTCGGAGGACGAGAAGGAGCGCCTGATCAACAACCTGGCCGGCGGCCTCTCGAAGGTCTCGCGCGAGGACATCATCGATCGCGCGATCAACAACTTCCGTCAGGCCGACGGAGACTTCGGCAAGCGGCTGGAGGCCGCGGTCCAGGCCCTGCGCGGCTGACACATCCAGCACTGGACCGCTTGTCGTGGCGGCGGGCCGGATCCCCGGGGACGGGGGTCCGGCCCGTTCGTCCTTCCACCCCGCGCCCGCCGCCCGGCTCGGCGCCGTCAGGCGAGGGCCGCCGGCGCCTCGCACTGCCGCCGCACCGGTGCCCAGGGCGGGGTCAGCGGTCGCCGAGGTGGCGGAGCAGCTCGTCGTGGAGCAGACCGTTGGAGGCGGCGGCGTTGCCGCTGTGCGGGCCGGGACGGCCGTCCAGGCCGGTGAAGGTGCCGCCGGCCTCCGTGACGATGATCGCGTTCGCCGCCATGTCCCAGAGGGAGAGCTCGGGTTCGGCGCAGATGTCGACCGAGCCCTCGGCGACCATCATGTACGGCCAGAAGTCGCCGTACGCGCGCGTGCGCCACACCTGGCGGGTCAGGTCCAGGAAGCCGTCCAGCCGTCCCTGCTCCTCCCAGCCGCTGAGCGAGGAGTACGCGAACGAGGCGTCGGACATCGCGGAGACTCCGGAGACGTGCAGCCGGGAGGCCGAGGACAGGCTGCGGCCGGTGAACGCGCCGTGGCCCTTGGCCGCCCACCAGCGGCGGCCGAGAGCCGGCGCGGAGACGAGGCCGACGACGGGCTGGTAGCCCCCCTCGCCCGCCTCCATGAGGGCGATGAGGGTGGCCCAGACCGGGACGCCGCGCACGTAGTTCTTGGTGCCGTCGATCGGGTCGACGACCCAGCGGCGGGGACCGGTGCCCTCGACGCCGTACTCCTCGCCGAGGACGGCGTCGCGGGGGCGGGCGCGGGCGAGGTGGCCGCGGACGAGTTCCTCCGCGGCCTTGTCCGCCTCGCTCACCGGGGTCAGGTCCGGCTTGGTCTCGACCTTGAGGTCGAGGGCCTTGAAACGGTCCATCGTCGCGGCGTCGGCGGCGTCCGCGAGGACATGGGCGAGGCGGAGGTCGTCGAGGTGGTCGGCCATGCGATCACGGTATCCGGCGGGGGAGGAACGGGGCCACCAGGGGTTCGGCCCGGTGGACGGCGGCCGCGGGGTTCAGTGTGCCGAGCCCGAGAGCTGCAGCCCGATCACACCGATGATGACGAAGCTGATCGACACGATCTTCAGGGTCGAGACCAGGTCGCCGAGGAAGACCATGCCGTAGATGGCGGTGCCCGCCGCGCCGATACCGGTCCACACGGCGTACGCCGGGCCGACGTCGAGCTTCTTCAGGGACATGGTCAGCAGACCGAAACTGCCCAGCGCGAAGGCGCAGAACGCGATCGTGGGCCACAGCCGGGTGAAGCCGTGCGACAGCTTCAGACAGACGGCGAAGCCGGTCTCGAGCAACCCCGCCACTATGACCAGCAGCCACGCCATGTGTCGTCCTCCCGTGGTCCGTACCGTGACCGCTTCGTCGATTCGTCGGCTTTGCTCGGGCTTGGATCAGACTCGGTGCGATTATGCACTTACCTGTCGTGCGGTACGGCAAACAACGCGAAGGTCAGTCACCCTCCGTCCGTTCCCGCGTCGACAGCAGCCGACGCAGGGAGTACAGCCGGGCCGGGTCGGCGTGGCCCTCGGCGACCCACGCGTCCAGCGCGCAGTCGGGCTCGTCGTGACTGCACGCGCGCGGGCACCCCTCCGTGCCCGGCTCCAGGTCGGGGAAGGCGTGGATCACCCGGGACGGGTCGACGTGCGCGAGCCCGAACGACCGTACGCCCGGGGTGTCGACGACCCAGCCGCCCCTGGCCGAGGACAGCGGCAGCGCGAGGGCCGAGGTGGTGGTGTGCCGGCCGCGTCCCGTCACCGCGTTGACGTGCCCCGTCGTACGGCGGCGGTCCTCGGGGACCAGCGCGTTGACCAGAGTCGTCTTGCCCACGCCGGAGTGGCCGACGAACGCCGTGACCTTGCCCTCCAGGTGCTCGCGCACCCGGTCGGCGGCGTCGCCGTTCTCCAGCTCCTCGCGGCTGGTGACGACGTACGGGATGTCCAGGGCGCCGTACAGGCCGAGCAGTTCGTCGGGCGGGGCGAGGTCCGACTTGGTCATCACCAGCAGCGGGGTGAGGCCGCCGTCGAACGCCGCGACCAGGCAGCGGTCGATGAGGCGCGGGCGCGGTTCGGGGTCGGCGAGGGCGGTGACGACGGCGAGCTGGTCGGCGTTGGCGACGACCACCCGCTCGTAGGGATCGTCGTCGTCCGCCGTGCGGCGCAGCACCGAGGTGCGCTCCTCGATGCGGACGATCCGCGCGAGCGTGTCCTTCGTGCCGGACAGGTCGCCGACCAGGGCGACCCGGTCACCGACGACCGCCGCCTTGCGGCCCAGTTCCCGCGCCTTCATCGCCATGACGATGCGGTCGTCGACGAGGCAGGTCAGCCGGCCCCGGTCCACGGTCAGGACGAGGCCCTCGGCGGCGTCCTCGTGCTTGGGCCGGGTGTGCGTGCGCGGCCGGTTGCCCTTGCGGTTGGGGCGGGAGCGGATGTCGTCCTCGTCGGTGTGCTTGCCGTAGCGGCGCATGGCGATCCGTCCCTACGCCTCGAGCATCCCGGTCCACAGGTCGGGGAAGTCGGGCAGCGTCTTGGCCGTCGTCGCCACGTTCTCGATCTCCACGCCCTTCACCGCGAGGCCGAGGACCGCGCCGGCGGTGGCCATGCGGTGGTCCTCGTAGGTGCGGAAGACGCCGCCGTGCAGGGGGCGCGGGCGGATGTGCAGTCCGTCGGCGGTCTCGGTGACGTCGCCGCCGAGTTCGTTGATCTCCTTGGTGAGCGCGGCCAGCCGGTCCGTCTCGTGCAGGCGCAGGTGCGCCACGCCGCGCAGGGTCGAGGGGGAGTCCGCGAGGGCGGCGACGGCCGCGATGCCCGGGGTCAGCTCGCCGACCTCGCCGAGGTCCACGTCGATGCCGTGCACGGCGCCCGAACCGGTGAAGACGAGACCGTAGTCGGTCAGTTCGCAGGAACCGCCCATCTCGGTGAAGATCTCGCGCAGCCGGTCGCCGGGCTGGGTGGTGCGGGCCGGCCAGTCGGGGACGACGACCCTGCCGCCGGTCACGAGGGCCGCCGCCAGGAACGGCTGGGCATTGGACAGGTCCGGCTCGATCGTCAGGTCCCGGCCGAGCAGCGCGCCCGGCGTGACCCGCCAGACGTTCGGCTCGCCGCCCGACTCGGGGGTGTCGACCTGGGCGCCGACCGAGCGCAGCATGTCGACGGTCATCCGGATGTGCGGCATCGACGGCAGAGCCGAGCCGGTGTGGCGGACCTCGACGCCCTGGTTGAAACGCGGGCCGGACAGCAGCAGCGCGCTGACGAACTGCGAGGACGACGACGCGTCGATCTCGACCGGGCCGCCCTCCAGGGCACCGCTGCCGTGCACGGTCAGCGGCAGCGCGCCGCGCCCGTCGTCGTCGATCCGGGCGCCGAGGGCGCGCAGCGCGTCGATCACGCCGTGCAGGGGGCGTTCGTACGAGCGCGGGTCGCCGTCGAAGCGGACGGCGCCGTCGGCGAGCGTGGCGACCGGCGGCAGGAAGCGCATGACCGTGCCGGCGTTGCCGACGTCGACCGTGGCCGGGCCGCGCAGGCCCGCCGGGATGACCCGCCAGAACTCGCCGGTGCCCTCCGGCCCGACGCCCTCCTCGATCTCTACGCCCATCGCGCGCAGCGCCCCGGCCATCAGCAGGGTGTCCCGCGAGCGCAGCGGGCGGCGCAGCCAGCCGGGCTCGGAGGCGAGGGCGGCCAGCACCAGGGCACGGTTGGTGACCGATTTGGATCCCGGCACATGGACGGTCGCGTCGACGGCTCCGCTCGCGTGCGGGGCGGGCCAGAGGGCGGTGTGCGCGGGGTTCACGGTCATGGGCCCCACTTTAATGGCTGGGACCGGCCGGAGATCTTGATCGGAAGCGGCGAGAACGCGGAGTGAGGAGCGGTACTGGAACCACCGCGCATATATGCGGCGTGCGTGTTCCGTCCTCGGTGTCCGGAGCGGGTGTCCCCCGCAGCCGGCTCGGGCGCCTCGCTCACAGCCCCAGCAGCCAGCGGCCCCCGCCGATCAGCGAGCACAGCGACACCGCGTGGAAGAGGAAGAACCACACCCCCGCCGGCGCGTGGGTCAGCCGGGCCAGCTGGTCGGCGTCGGAGTCGCCCGCTCCGCCCCGCGCCCGCTTGGCCTGCAGCTCGAACGCCGGCCGCACCCCGCCCAGCAGCAGGAACCACACCGCCGCGTAGGCGAACGCCGCCTGCACCTGCGGTCCGGCCAGCCAGGACACCAGAAGGAACGTGCCGCCGGTCAGCACGACCGTCAGCACCCCGTACGCGTTGCGGATCATCACCAGCAGGGCGACCAGCAGCGCCGTCGCCGCCCACAGCAGCAGCGTGATGCGCCCCGAGGCCAGCAGCGCGGCACCGCCCAGGCCCAGCAGCGGGGGCGCGGTGTAGCCGGCCACCGCGGTGAGGACCATCCCGAGTCCGTGCGGCTTGCCCCGGCTCACGGTCAGGCCGCTGGTGTCCGAGTGCAGGGTGATCCCGGTGAGCGTGCGCCCGGTGAGCAGGGCCACGAGCCCGTGCCCGCCCTCGTGGGCGATGGTCACGGCGTTGCGCGCCATCCGCCACGGGCGGTGCGGCACGACGACGGCGAGCGCGGCGACCAGGGTCGCGATCACCACCCACAGGTCGGGAGCGGGCTGGGTGCCGGAGACCTCGTCCCACAGGGAGGCGAGCGAGGCCGAAGCGAGGTGGTCCATGGTCGGTGAGGGCTCCTCGTACGAACGGTCGAGCGGTCGAGCGGGTACGGCGCGGAAGGCGCCTCGTCGGGAGGTGGTGGCAGGGGGCGGGCGGGCCTGGCAGTGTGGCACGTATGTGCGGACGGTATGCGGCGAGTCGACGACCCGAGGATCTCGCGGGAATCTTCGAGATCGAGAAGTGGGAGCCCGAGGAGACCCTGGCCCCCGATTACAACGTGGCCCCCACCAAGGAGGTCCACGCCGTCCTGGACCGCCCCCTGAAGGACGCCGGGGACCCGAGACCGGTTCGCCAGCTGCGGAAACTGAAGTGGGGGCTCGTCCCCTCCTGGGCCAAGACGCCCGAGGGCGGCGCCCGGATGATCAACGCCCGCGCGGAGACCGTCCACGAGAAGCCGTCCTACCGCCGCGCCTTCGCCACCCGGCGCTGCATCCTGCCCGCCGACGGCTACTACGAGTGGGTCACCGGCAGGCAGGAGCGGGACCTGGAGGTCGAGGGGCGCAGGAAGCGGCCCCGCAAGCAGCCCTACTTCGTGACCCCGGCCGACGGGTCCGTGTTCGCGATGGCGGGACTGTACGAGTTCTGGCGGGACAGGACGCTGCCGGACGACCACCCGCAGGCCTGGTGGGCGACCTGCTCGGTGATCACCACCGAGGCCGAGACCACGCCGCTCGCCGTCGCCCCGGCCGACGGCCCGCGCACCCTGGCCGACATCCACCCGCGGATGCCGCTGATGCTCACGCCGGACCGGTGGGACGCCTGGCTCGACCCGGCGCGCACCGACCCCGCCGACGTCGTCCCCCTGCTGGCGCCCCCGCCCGCCGGACTGATGCGGGCGTACCCCGTCCCCACCGCCGTGAGCAACGTCCGCAACAACGGACCGGAGCTGCTGACGGAACTGGAGGGCCCGGAGGAGGGCACACTCTTCTGACGTGAAGACCGAGATCATCGACACGGAGGCCGGCGCCGCCCGCATCACCTGGCATCCGGCCGCGGAACCCCGCCTGGTCCTCGCCGCGGGTCACGGCGCCGGCGGCGGCATCGAGGCACGCGACCTGGCGGCACTGGCGGCCGCCCTGCCGGCGCACGGCGTGACCGTGGCGCTGGTCGAGCAGCCCTGGCGGGTGGCCGGAAAGAAGCTGGCGCCCGCCCCGAAGACCCTGGACGCCGGCTGGCGGGGCGTCTGGCCCGCGCTGAACGCCCCCGGCCTGCCGGTGGTCTCGGGCGGCCGCAGCGCCGGCGCCCGCGTCGCCTGCCGCACCGCGGCCGGGCTGGGCGCCCGCGCCGTCCTCGCCCTGAGCTTCCCGCTGCACCCGCCGGGCAGGCCCGAGAAGTCCCGCGCCGGCGAGCTGCTCGCGGCCGGGGTGCCGACCCTCGTCGTCCAGGGCGGCAACGACCCCTTCGGGAAGCCTGCCGAGTTCCCCGAGGGGGCCTGTGACCTGGTCGAGGTGCCGTACGGCGACCACGGCTTCGCCGTGCCCAGGCGGGCCGCGATCACCCAGGAACAGGCCCTGGAAACGCTCACCGGCGCGGTCGCGCAGTGGACCCGCTCACTCGGCTGACACCCCGGGAATGACCGGCGGACGACCGCTGTTGTGCGGACATACGTTGCTGAGCATCAGCACCGACGCCGTAGGAGAGGAAGTCCGCCGCATGGGTTCGACCTTCTGCCCACCCGTCACCCACCACGGCCCCGTGGACGGGCTGCGCCCGGCGGAGTCGGATCCGAGCCGTGGCCGCGCCGGCCTGGAGTGGACGGTGCTGCACGCGGCGAGGACCGCCCCTGTCCGGGCGGCGGGCGGGCCGGATCGTCGTCTATCCTCCGATTCGAGCGGGGCCGCACTCGGCTCCGTGACATCACTGGAGGAGGTGGGTCCGGTCACTGGGACCGACGCAGGGACCGAGCACGGCCAGGCGGAGCAGCCCGAGGGCCGGGGCACGGGCGCGGAGTCGGCCGCGGAGCGCAGCGCGCGCTTCGAGCGGGACGCGCTCGAGTTCCTCGACCAGATGTACTCGGCCGCGCTGCGCATGACGCGCAACCCGGCCGACGCCGAGGACCTGGTGCAGGAGACCTACGCCAAGGCGTACGCGTCCTTCCACCAGTTCCGCGAGGGCACCAACCTCAAGGCGTGGCTGTACCGCATCCTCACCAACACCTTCATCAACTCGTACCGCAAGAAGCAGCGCGAACCCCAGCGCAGCGCGGCCGAGGAGATCGAGGACTGGCAGCTCGCGCGCGCCGAGTCGCACATGTCGACGGGTCTGCGCTCCGCCGAGTCGCAGGCGCTCGACCACCTGCCCGACTCGGACGTGAAGCAGGCGCTCCAGGCGATCCCCGAGGAATTCCGCATCGCCGTGTATCTCGCGGATGTCGAGGGCTTTGCCTACAAGGAGATCGCGGACATCATGGGGACACCCATCGGTACGGTCATGTCCCGGCTGCACCGTGGACGCCGTCAGCTGCGCGGCATGCTGGAGGACTACGCCCGCGAGCGCGGACTGGTCCCCGCCGGCGCCGGAGAGTCGAACGAAGCGAAAGGCTCGGGGTCATGAGCTGCGGAGAGCCGCACGAGACGGATTGCAGCGAAATCCTCGATCATCTCTACGAGTTCCTCGACCGGGAGATGCCGGACTCGGACTGCGTGAAGTTCGAGCACCACTTCGAGGAGTGTTCGCCCTGTCTGGAGAAGTACGGGCTGGAGCAGGCCGTGAAGAAGCTGGTCAAGCGGTGCTGCGGACAGGACGACGTGCCGGGTGACCTGCGGTCCAAGGTCATGGGGCGGATCGACCTGATCCGCTCGGGCCAGTCGGTGCCCGAGCACGACGTCACAGCCGCGCCGCCGACCCCGCAGGAGACCTGAGAGTCCGGGCGCGCCCCGCGCCCGCCTCCTGTCACCCGTACGTGCTAATCCGCGGGTTGTCCGCCCGCCCCTCCCTCGCGCCGCCCTAGGCTCCGGAGCCTGACAGGCATGGCCGGGGGAGGTGCTCATGGACGCGGTACCGGCACGGGCGCGTGCGTACGTCGCCGGTGTCGTCCTCGCGGCCCTGCTGCTGTGCCTGCGCCCGCTGTCCGGGCCGCACACGCCCTGGTGGGCCGTACTGCTGCTCGCCGCGCTGTACGCGGGCTGTGAGCAGGTCGCCCGGTCCCGTTTCGACGGCTTCGGCACCTGTTACCCCGTCCTGCTGGCCGGCGCTTTCCTGCTGCCGCCCCCGGCCGCCGCGCTCGTGGCGCTGCCGGGGGCGCTGCTGTCCCCGGTGGACCGGCGCCCGGTCCTCCTGCGCCGGTGCTGGCGGGCCGCGCAGCTCGCGCTCGCGGTGTGGGCGGCGGCCGGGGTGCACGGGAGGCTCGGTGGCCGGGACGCGGTGGCGACCCCGGACTTCCCCGGCGCGCTCGTCCCGGCCGGGGCCGCCGTGACGGCGTTCTGCCTGGTCCTGGCCCTGCTGGACGGCGGGATACTGGCCCTGGCGGACCGGGTGCCGGCGCGCAGGGCGTGGCAGGGGCTGTTCCTCCGGTCGCTCGCCCCGATCGCCGTGCACGGCCTCGCCGGGCTCATGATGGCCGTCCTGTGGCGCAGCCCGTACGGCCCCGTCGCCGCGCTGCTCGTGCTGCCGCCGATGTGGGTGGCCTGGTGGGCGCTGGCCCAGTACCACCGCGAGAGGGCCGCGCACCAGGCGACCATCCGCGCCCTCGTGCAGGCCGTCGACATCAAGGACGGCTACACGCGCGGGCACAGCGAACGCGTCGGCCACGCCGCGATGATGATCGCCCGCGAGCTGGGCCTGGACGACGAACGCGTCGAGACGCTCCGCTTCGCCGGGATCCTGCACGACGTGGGCAAGCTCGGGGTGCCCACGCGGCTGCTGCGCAAGGACGGGCCGCTGACGCCCGAGGAACGGCGCGTGCTCGAACTGCACCCCGAGTACGGGCACGAGATGGTGCGCGGCATCCGTTTCCTCGGCGAGGCCCGGGCCGCCGTACTGCATCACCATGAACGGCTGGACGGCAGCGGGTACCCCTACGGGCTGGCGGGCGGCCAGATCCCCGAGTCGGCCCGGGTGGTCGCCGTCGCCGACGCCTTCGACGCGATGACCTCCACCCGTTCCTACAGCAGGGCGCGGCCCGTCGAGGCGGCCGTCGCGGAACTGCAGCGGTGCGCGGGGAGCCAGTTCGACCCCCGGATGGTCGGCGCGCTGGCCCGGGCCCTCGGACGCCACGGCTGGCACCCGGCGGTGACCTCCGACACCGCGGTGGGCTGCCCGCCCGGCACCGGCACCCAGTGCGCCCGCGTGGAGGAGGACGTGCGCGACAGCGTCGGAAGGGGGACCTCGTGACGCCGCCCGGGCGGCACGCGGGGCTTTCGTGCGGCGGCGGCCTCGGGGGCGGTGCGCCCGGTGCCCGGGTGTTGCGGGGGTGTGCGCTCGGGGGTCTGACGCCGCGGGGCCGTGGTGTCGTGGGCTCTGCCCTCCAGGTTCGCGCCCTCCGGGACGTCGGGCTGCCGGGCCGGGCGCTGTCGGACAGGTCTGTCGGGGGCGGTGGGGCGTGACCTCGTCGCGGGTGGTCGGGGCCGGGTCCGCCGGGCGCCGGCCGTGGGCGGGTCGCCGGGTGCGGGGCGGGACGGGGGCGCGTACTCCCGCGGTGCTCCTCCTGATGCACACCGGTGCCGCCCTCCTCGCCCTCGGCTGCCTCGGCTGCGTGCTGTGGACGGGGATCGTCGAGCGCCCCGTCGCCCTCGCCTTCGGGGCGCTCGTCGCGCTCGGCGAACTCACCCGCCGCAAGGGCGAGGGCCGGGAGACGGCGCCGCTCGCGGCCGCCGGGGCGTCGGCGTACGCGCTGCTCGGCGACAACGCCGGGCGGGCCACCCACCACGGGGTCGCCCAGACCGTCACCGTCGTGCTCGCGGCCTCCCTGCTCGGCAGCGTCCCGCACATCGCGCGCGGACACGGACCCGTGCTCGACCACCTGGCACGACGCCTGCTCACCGTCACCTTCGCCGCGGTGTGCTTCCGGCCGCCGGCCGCCCAGGGCACCTTCCGCGACTGGAGCGGCCCCGCCCACGCGCTGCTGCTGACCGCGTTGCTCGTCCTGACCGTGCTGTGCGACGCCGTGCTCGCCGCGGCGCCCGCGCACGCGCGCACCGGCTGGCCCTTCGGTCCGCTGCTGCGCGAGGAGCTGCGGGGCATGGCCGGCATCGCCTCCGCGGTGTGCGCGACGGGCGCGGTGATGGCGCTCGCGGTGGCCGTCGCGGGCCTGTGGGCGCTGCCCGTCCTCTCCGTGCCGCTGCTGCTCGCCCAGCTGTCCTACCGTCGGTACGCCGCCGTCCGCGCCACCTATCGGCAGACCATCGCCTCCCTCGCCCGGGCCACCGAGATCGCCGGCTGCACCCCGGCCGGCCACGCCCGGCGCGTCGCCGAGCTGAGCACGGCCGTCGGACGGGACCTGGGGCTGACCGGGCCCGAGCTGACGGTGCTGGAGTACGCGGCCCTCATGCACGACATCGGACAGCTCAGCCTCGTCGACCCGGTCCCGGCGGGCGCCACCGCCGGCCTGCCCGTCGCCGAGCAGCGCCGGATCGCGCTGCTCGGCGGAGCCGTCGTACGCCGGACCGGCGTCGACGCGGCGGTCGCCGTGGTCGTGGAGCGGCAGGCCGACCCGTGCCGGGAGCAGCCGGTCGCCGCGCGCATCGTCCGCGCCGTGAACGCCTACGAGGAGAAGGCGCGGGACGCCGGGCCCGGCGGAGGCCTGCGTGCGCTGGAGGAGCTGCGCCTGGCCACCGCGGACGACTACGCTCCCGAGGTCGTGGAAGCACTGGCCCGGGTGCTGGCCCGGGGCAGCCTTACCTCGCCCGCGGCTGGGTAACCCATGGGTAATGAGCGCCCTCGAGGCCGTACGTGGTTTGATGCGCGGGAGAGGGTGTCCGGGGGCGCGGAAGGGCACGGCCAGCCCACTGAAAACGGAACTGGCAGGCGGGAATCGTGAGGATCTTCGGCAAGGGACGGCACCGGCCCTCCGCCTCCTGGCGGCAGGCCACCGACCGTGCGTTCACGCTGATCGGCGACGGTCGCTACGAGGACGCGGGCGCGCTGCTGACGCGCGCCGCCGATCTGGAGCCCTGGCTGTCGGAGTCGTGGTTCAACCTCGCCCTGCTGCACAAGTTCCGGCACGACTGGGAACAGGCCAGAGCGGCGGGCCTGAGGGCCGTGGCGCTGCTCGACCGGGACGGCGGGGCGCCCGACTGGTGGAACGTCGGCATCGCCGCGACCGCCCTGCAGGACTGGCCGCTGGCCCGCCGCGCCTGGCAGGCCTACGGACTGAAGACGCCCGGCGACGCCACCGACGCGGGTGAGCCCCTCGGCATGGACCTCGGCAGCGCGGCCGTACGGCTGTCCCCGGAGGGGGAGGCCGAGGTGGTGTGGGGGCGGCGGCTGGACCCCGCCCGCATCGAGGTGCTGTCCATCCCGCTGCCGTCCTCCGGGCGGCGCTGGGGCGAGGTCGTGCTGCACGACGGGGTACCGCACGGGGAGCGGACCACGGCCGCCGGGCACGCCTACCCGGTCTTCGACGAGATCGAGCTGTGGGCGCCGTCGCCCGTGCCCACCTGGGTGGTCCTCCTGGAGGCCGCCACCGAGGCCGACCGGGACGCCCTGGAGCAGCTGGCCGCCGACGCCGGTTTCGCCGCCGAGGACTGGTCGTCCTCCGTGCGGCTGCTGTGCCGGATGTGCTCGGAGTCCCGGATGCCGTCCGACGAGGGCGACGGTGAGCACCTCGACCCGCACGACCACAGCGAGCCGGGGCATCCGGGGCCGCTGGGCCACCGCACCGACGGGCAGCTGTGGGTGCCGGAGCGCGAGTGCGGGGTGGCCGCGCCGGCCTCCCTCGTCCGGGGGCTGCTGGACGGATGGGTCGCGGACAGCCCGGACTCCCGGGACTGGCGTGATCTCGAAGAGGTCTGCTGAGACCGACGCCCCTTTCCCCGTACCCTGTACCAGGCATCGATCCGGGTTTCATGAGGAAGGCACACGTCGGTCATGGCGCAGCAGGACACCGATCAGCAGCACGCGGGCGTGCTCCCCGTGGACGACGAGGGCTTCGTCGTCGACACCGAGGACTGCGAGGAGCGCGAGACGGCCTGGCGTGAGCGCGGGACCTCGCGGCCGATCACGGTGGTCGGCAACCCGGTGCTGCACAAGGAGTGCCAGGACGTCACCGACTTCGGCGAGGAGTTCCAGCAGCTGGTCGCGGACATGTTCGCCAGCCAGCGCACCGCCGAGGGCGTGGGCCTGGCCGCCAACCAGATCGGCGTCGACAAGAAGGTCTTCGTCTACGACTGCCCCGACGACGAGGGCGTCCGCCACGTCGGCGTGGTCTGCAACCCCAAGCTGGTCGAACTCCCCGCCGACCGGCGGCGCCTGGACGACAGCAACGAGGGCTGTCTGTCCGTGCCGACCGCCTACGCGCCGCTCGCCCGTCCCGACTACGCCGAGGTGACGGGGCAGGACGAGAAGGGCAACCCCATCAGGGTGCGCGGCACCGGCTACTTCGCCCGCTGCCTCCAGCACGAGACCGACCACCTCTACGGGTACCTCTACATCGACCGGCTCTCCAAGCGCGAACGCAAGGACGCGCTGCGGCAGATGGCCGAGAACGAGCCGCGCTACCCCGTGGTCGCGAACGACTGACTTCTCCTCCGGCCCACCAGCCCCGGGCGTACGGCGCCCGTTCGGATCCGTCCGAGCGGGCGCCGTTCGTCGTTCCGTCGCCCGTTCGCGCCCTCCCGTCCACCCGGAGATCCAAAAGCCGCCACACAACAGGAGAATTCCGGCACCGTAGGGTGGTGAATTTGGCAAATCCGTTCCCAGAGCGGTCAGTTGTGGTGCTGAATGGAAGGACGGGGATACGCAACGGCGCACACCCTGCTCGGCGAGAGGGGTGCGTCACCGGCGGCTGAGAGGGGTTTGTTCGTGCATGCTTTCTCCCACGGCACCACAGCGACACCGACCACGACCGCAGTTCCACCGCAGCTCTCACTCCCGGTGATCGAGGCGGCATTTCCCCGGCAGTTGCACCCGTATTGGCCGAAGCTCCAGGAGAACACCCGGACCTGGCTGCTCGAAAAACGGCTCATGCCGGCGGACAAGGTCGCGGAATATGCCGACGGCCTGTGCTACACGGATCTGATGGCGGGGTACTACCTCGGCGCCCCCGACGAGGTGCTCCAGGCGATAGCCGACTACAGCGCGTGGTTCTTCGTCTGGGACGACCGGCACGACCGCGACATCGTCCACGGCCGCCCCGCCGCCTGGCGGCGACTGCGGGACCGTCTGCACACGGCACTGGACTCACCCGCGGACCATCTGCACCACGAGGACGCGCTGGTCGCCGGGTTCGCCGACAGCGTGCTGCGGCTGTACGCCTTCCTGTCGCCCACGTGGAACGCCCGGTTCGCCCGGCACTTCCACGCGGTGATCGACGCGTACGACCGGGAGTTCCACAACCGGACCCATGGGATCGTGCCCGGTGTCGAGGAGTACCTCGCACTGCGCCGGCTCACCTTCGCGCACCGGATCTGGACCGACCTGCTGGAGCCGAGCGCCGGTTGCGAACTTCCGGACGCGGTGCGCAGGCATCCCGCGTACCGGCGCGCGGCCCTGCTGAGCCAGGAATTCGCCGCCTGGTACAACGACCTGTGCTCCCTGCCGAAGGAAATAGCGGGAGACGAGGTGCACAATCTCGGAATCAGTCTCATCACCCATCACCGACTCACCCTGGAAGAAGCGATAGGGGAAGTCCGCCGACGCGTCGAGGGAACCATCACGGAATTCCTCGCCGCCGAACGGGACGTATTGCGGTTCGCCAGCGAACTCGCCGACGGAACCGTACGCGGAAAGGAATTGAGCGGAGCCGTGCGGACCAACGTCGGCAATATGCGGAACTGGTTCAGTTCCGTCTACTGGTTCCACCACGAGTCCGGCCGGTACATGGTCGACAGCTGGGACGACCGGTCCACACCCCCGTACGTCGACAACGAAGCGGCAGGTGAGAAATGACCGTCGAGCCGATGGACCCGGAGACCCGGCCCGGTCCCGCGCGGGAACTGCGCGTCCCGCCCGTGGCGGGCGGTGGCGTCCCGCTGCTCGGGCACGGCTGGAGGCTGGCCCGCGACCCGCTGGCCTTCATGTCCCGGCTGCGTGACCACGGAGACGTGGTGCGCATCAGGATCGGTCCGAAGACCGTGTACGCGGTCACCACCCCGGCGCTCACCGGCGCCCTCGCGCTGAGCCCCGACTACCACATCGCCGGCCCGCTGTGGGAGTCGCTGGAGGGCCTGGTCGGCAAGGAGGGCGTGGCGACCGCCAACGGTTCGCTGCACCGGCGCCAGCGGCGTACCATCCAGCCCGCCTTCAAGCTCGACGCGATCCCCGCCTACGGGCCGATCATGGAGGAGGAGGCGCACGCGCTCACCGAGCGCTGGCGGCCGGGGGAGACGATCGACGCCACCTCCGAGTCCTTCCGCGTCGCCGTGCGCGTCGCCGCCCGCTGTCTGCTGCGCGGCCAGTACATGGACGAGCGCGCCGAGCGCCTGTGCGTCGCCCTGGCCACCGTCTTCCGCGGCATGTACCGGCGGATGGTCGTCCCGCTCGGTCCGCTGTACCGGCTGCCGCTGCCGGCCAACCGCGCGTTCAACGAGGCGCTGGCCGACCTGCACCTCCTGGTCGACGAGATCATCGCCGAGCGCCGCGCCTCCGGCCGGAGGCCGGACGATCTGCTGACGGCCCTCCTGGAGGCGAAGGACGACAACGGCGATCCCATCGGGGAACAGGAGATCCACGACCAGGTCGTCGCGATACTCACCCCCGGCAGCGAGACCATCGCCTCCACGATCATGTGGTTGCTGCAGGCACTTGCCGAGCACCCGGAACACGCCGACCGCATACGCGACGAAGTCGAAGCGGTCACCGGCGGCCGTCCCGTGGCATTCGAGGACGTCCGCAGGCTCACGCACACCGGCAATGTCATCGTCGAGGCCATGCGTTTGCGTCCCGCCGTATGGGTATTGACCCGGCGCGCCGTGGTGGAGACGGAACTCGGCGGCTATCGCATTCCGGCCGGGGCGGACATCATCTACAGTCCGTACGCGATCCAGCGCGATCCGAAGTCGTACGCCCGCCACCTGGAGTTCGACCCGGACCGATGGCTTCCGGAAAGGGTGAAGGAAATTCCGAAATATGCCATGCGGCCGTTCAGCGTGGGTAATCGCAAGTGCCCCAGCGACCATTTCTCCATGGCGCAGCTGACGCTGATCACGGCGGCGCTCGCCACCAAGTACCGCTTCGAGCAGGTGGCGGGTTCGAACGACGCCGTGCGCGTCGGCATCACACTGCGTCCGCACGACCTGCTGGTCAGGCCCGTGGCGCGGTGAACCGGGGGTGACACGGCTCAGGCGGCGGCCCCGGGGCCGCGGAAGGTGCGCCGGTAGGCGTGCGGGGTGGTGCCGAGAGCCCTGACGAACTGGTGCCTCAGGGCCGCCGCCGTACCGAAGCCGGTGCGCCAGGCGATCGCGTCCATCGTCTCGTCCGTCGCCTCCAGCAGCCGCTGGGCCTGCAGCACGCGCTGGCGCAGGAGCCAGCGGTAGGGAGTCGTCCCCGTCTCCTGCTGGAAGCGGCGGGCGAAGGTACGCGGGGACATGTGCGCCCGGGCCGCGAGCCGCTCGACGGTGACCTCCTCGTCGAGGTGCTGTTCCATCCAGGCCAGCACCTCGCCGACGGTGTCGCAGGAGGAGCGCGGCAGCGGCCGCTCGACGTACTGCGCCTGCCCGCCGTCCCGGTGCGGCGGCACCACCATGCGCCGGGCGATCCCGTTGGCGACCTGGGGGCCCTGCTCCTTGCGGACGATGTGCAGGCAGGCGTCGATGCCGGCGGCCGTGCCCGCGGAGGTGATCACCGGGTCCTCGTCGACGTAGAGCACGTCGGGCGAGACCACCGCCCGCGGGTAGCGCCGGGCCAGCTCCTCGGCGTAGCGCCAGTGCACCGCGCAGCGCCGGCCGTCCAGCAGCCCGGCGGCGCCCAGCGCGAACACCCCGGAGCACACGCTCAGCACCCGCGCGCCCCGGTCCACCGCCCGCCGCAGGGCGTCCAGCAGGCCGGGCGGGAAGTCCCGGCGCGCGAAGTCGTTCCCCGCCGGCACGGCGACCAGGTCGGCCTCCTCCAGGCGGTCCAGCCCGTACGGCGTGGAGACGGTCAGCCCGCCGACGTGGGTGCCCAGCGCCGGGCCCTCCGCGGAGACCACCGCGAAGTCGTACGCCGGCAGCCCCTCGTCGCTCCGGTCGATGCCGAAGACCTCGCAGACCACACCGAGTTCGAAGGGATGCACGCCGTCCAGCACGACGGCGGCCACGTTCTGCAGCATGCCGTCAGTGTGCACCCCGGCTGGCAGGAAATCGAGGTCCTGCGGCAGTCCTGCCACTCACGGCGGGGAGCCCGGAGCACGACAGTGGTGTACATGACCGCAGACCAGACAGAAGCCCTGATCGGAATGCTCGTGACCTTCGGACTCCTGGTCCTCATGGTCCTCCCCTCGGTGTTCGGCATCGTGCGCGAACGGCGCGTCGACCGGCAGATCAGGGAGGCCCGGCAGGACCGGGAGACCCGGAAGGCCCGCGAGGCCGTACGGAAGGAGACCCCGAGGACTCAGAAGTCCTCGTCCAGGTCGACGGTGCCCTCCACCGCCACCTGGTACGCCGAGGGACGCCGCTCGAAGAAGTTGGTCAGCTCCTGAACGCCCTGGAGCTCCATGAAGGAGAAGGGGTTCCCGGAGCCGTACACCGGGGCGAAGCCGAGGCGCGTCAGGCGCTGGTCGGCGACGCACTCCAGGTACTGCCGCATCGAGTCGGTGTTCATGCCCGGGAGGCCGTCACCGCACAGGTCGCGCGCGAACTGCAGCTCGGCCTCGACGGCCTCCCGCAGCATGTCGGTGACCTGCTCGCCCAGCGCCTCGTCGAAGAGGTCCGGCTCCTCCTTGCGGACGGTGTCGACCACGTCGAAGGCGAAGGACATGTGCATCGTCTCGTCGCGGAACACCCAGTTGGTGCCGGTGGCCAGGCCGTGCAGCAGGCCCCGGCTGCGGAACCAGTAGACGTAGGCGAAGGCGCCGTAGAAGAACAGGCCCTCGATGCACGCGGCGAAGCAGATGAGGTTGAGCAGGAAGCGGCGGCGGTCGGCCCTGGTCTCCAGCCGGTCGATCGACTCGACCGAGTCCATCCACCTGAAGCAGAACTCGGCCTTCTCGCGGATCGAGGGGATGTTCTCCACCGCCGCGAAGGCGGCGGCCCGGTCGTCCGGGTCGGGCAGGTAGGTGTCCAGCAGCGTCAGGTAGAACTGGACGTGGACGGCCTCCTCGAAGAGCTGGCGGCTCAGGTACAGCCGCGCCTCGGGGGAGTTGATGTGCTTGTAGAGGGTGAGCACCAGATTGTTCGCGACGATCGAGTCGCCGGTGGCGAAGAAGGCAACCAGCCGCCCGATCAGGTGCTGTTCCTCGGGGCTGAGCTTCGCGAGGTCGGAGACGTCCGAGTGGAGGTCGACCTCCTCGACGTGCCAGGTGTTCTTGATGGCGTCCCGGTAGCGCTCGTAGAAGTCCGGGTAGCGCATGGGGCGCAGGGTCAGCTCGAAGCCGGGGTCGAGCAGGTTCTTGGTGGTGTCGTTCATCACTGACAGGCCTCGCAGGACTCGGGGTTCTCCAGGGAGCAGGCGACCGTTTCGGGGTCCGGGGCGGCCTGCACGGGGACGGTGGCGGCCCGGCCGGCGGCGCGGGCGATGCGGGTCGCCGGGCGGGAGCGCAGGTAGTAGGTGGTCTTCAGGCCCCGCTTCCAGGCGTACGCGTACATCGAGGAGAGCTTCCCGATGGTCGGCGTCTCCAGGAACAGGTTCAGCGACTGGGCCTGGTCGAGGTACGGGGTGCGGGCGGCGGCCATGTCGATCAGGGCGCGCTGCGGGATCTCCCAGGCGGTGCGGTACAGCGCGCGCACGTCCTCGGGGATCCACGCGAGGCCCTGCACCGAGCCGTTGGCCTCGCGCAGCGCCTCGCGGGTGCGGGCGTCCCACACGCCGAGCCGCTTGAGGTCGTCCACCAGGTACGAGTTGACCTGGAGGAACTCGCCGGACAGCGTCTCGCGCTTGAACAGGTTGGACACCTGCGGCTCGATGCACTCGTAGACGCCCGCGATGGAGGCGATCGTGGCGGTCGGGGCGATGGCGAGGAGCAGGGAGTTGCGCAGGCCGGTCGCGGCGACGCGCTCGCGCAGGGCCGCCCAGCGCTCCGGCCAGGTGTGCTCGACGCCGTAGTGGTCGGGGTGCAGCACGCCCCGGGCGGTACGGGTCTTCTCCCAGGCCGGCAGCGGGCCCTTGCGTTCGGCGAGGCCGGCGGAGGTCTCGTACGCGGCGAGCATGATCCGCTCGGCGATGCGGGTGGAGAGGGCCTTGGCCTCGGGGGAGTCGAAGGGCAGGCGGAGCTGGAAGAAGACGTCCTGCAGGCCCATCGCGCCGAGGCCGACCGGGCGCCAGCGGGCGTTGGAGCGGCCCGCCTGCTCGGTCGGGTAGAAGTTGATGTCGACGACCCGGTCCAGGAAGGTGACGGCGGTGCGGACGGTGGCGTCCAGCCGCTCCCAGTCCATGTCGCCGCTCGCGTGGTCCACGAACGCGCCGAGGTTGACCGAGCCCAGGTTGCAGACCGCCGTCTCCCCGTCGTCGGTGACCTCCAGGATCTCCGTGCAGAGGTTGGAGGAGTGGACGACGTGGCCGGGCTCGGCGGTCTGGTTGGCGGTGCGGTTGGCGGTGTCCTTGAAGGTCATCCAGCCGTTGCCGGTCTGTGCGAGGGTGCGCATCATGCGGCCGTACAGCTCGCGGGCGGGCAGGGTCCTGCGGGCCAGGCCCTTCGCCTCGGCCGCCCGGTAGGCCGCGTCGAACTCCTCGCCCCACAGGTCGACCAGTTCCGGTACGTCCGAGGGCGAGAACAGCGACCAGGTCCCGTCGGCGTCCACCCGGCGCATGAACTCGTCCGGGATCCAGTGCGCGAGGTTCAGGTTGTGGGTGCGGCGGGCGTCCTCGCCGGTGTTGTCCCGCAGCTCCAGGAACTCCTCGATGTCGGCGTGCCAGGTCTCCAGGTAGACCGCCGCCGCGCCCTTGCGCCGGCCGCCCTGGTTGACGGCGGCGACCGAGGCGTCCAGCGTCTTCAGGAACGGGACGATGCCGTTGGAGTGCCCGTTGGTGCCGCGGATCAGCGAACCCCGGGCGCGGACGCGGGAGTAGGCGATGCCGATGCCGCCGGCGTGCTTGGAGAGGCGGGCGACCTGGTGGAGGCGGTCGTAGAGGGAGTCCAGCTCGTCCTTGGGGGAGTCCAGGAGGTAGCAGGACGACATCTGGGCGTGCCGGGTGCCGGAGTTGAAGAGGGTGGGGGAGGAGGGCAGGTAGTCCAGGCGGCTCATCAGGCCGTACAGCGCGGCGACCTCGTCCACCGCCCGGTCGGTGTCGTCCTCGGCGAGCCCGCAGGCGACGCGCAGCAGGAAGTGCTGGGGCGTCTCGACGGCCTTGCGGGTGACCGGGTGCCGGAGCAGGTAGCGGCTGTACAGCGTGCGCAGGCCGAAGTAGCCGAAGCGGTCGTCGGCGGCCGGATCGGTCAGCGCGTCCAGGCGGGCCGCGTGCAGCCGTACGAACGCGGCGGTGCGGTCGGCGATCAGGCCCTCGCGGTGGCCGGCGGCGACGGACTCGGTGAAGGTGGTGACGCCCTGGGAGGCGGCCTCGGCGCGGATGGCGAGGGTCAGCAGGCGGGCGGCGAGGCGGGAGTAGGCCGGGTCCTCGGAGATCAGGCCGGCGGCGGCCTCCGTGGCGAGCTCCCGCAGTTCCGCCTCGTCGGCACGCGCGGAGCGGCCGCGCAGTGCGGCGGCGGCGACCCGGCCGGGGTCGGCGTCGGGGAGGTCGGCGGTGAGGCCGGTCAGGGTCCGCAGCAGGGCGGCACCGGGTCCGTCGGATTCCCCGGTCACCGTCACCGGGGTCGCTGAGGCCGGATCGGCTGGCGCGATGGTCACGTGGAGCACTCCCTCGCTCGGCACGGGGCCTTGCGGAGGGCAGGGGGCAGCTCACGAGCGCACGCGGCGTCGCGTCCACCGGCCCATTCCACGAGGCCCGGACGTCATGGCACCCGGGCCAAGGCGGCCGGGTGCACTGCCGGCAGGTCATCGGACTGGACATGCGTGCGCGCACGTGTGGGGACGTACGGAAACACACAAGTACACCGTTGCGGGACAGTTCCGGATTCGCACCGGATTCCCCTGCGGCGACAGCGAGCATGAGCATACATCTTGTGCCGCGGCCCGCGACCACCCCCAGATGTTGTGCCGCGTCGGTGTCACAGGGGCAGCCGGTAGGTGAGCAGCACGATGTCGTCGACCTCGGGCAGCGGGTTCCAGTCGCGGTCGGGGGTGCGGGCGAAGCCCAGCCGCTCGTACAGGCGGTGGGCGGTGCGCATCGCCTGCTGAGTCGACAGGACGAGGCCGGTACAGCCCTCGACGGCCCGGGCACGGTCGGCGCAGAACCGTACGAGGGCCTCGCCCACGCCGCGTCCCCGGGCTTCGTGGGCGACGGCGAGCATGCGTATCTCGGCCTCGCCGGGCCGGGCGATGTCGGCCATGGGACCGCCGGACGGCACGAAGGTCACGCCGCCGAGGACGCGGCCGTCCGCGACGGCGGCCAGGACCTCCGCGGCCGCCGCCCGCTTGGCCACGTTCCGCAGCTCGCCGAGGTACGCGTCGCTCTCCCCGAAGTCGAGGAGGCCGTCCTGGAGATAGGCCCGTGCGGTGATCTCCCCGAGGGTGCCGTACTCGTCGGGGGCAGCCTGCCGGATCACGAAGTCCATGCCGCCGAGTGTGCCCGACAGGTACGACGACGGGCCGCCGGATTTCTCCGGCGGCCCGTCGCTCGCGGGTGCGTTCAGTGCGAGGAACCCGCCGTGGCCGGGGGCAGCTTCACCTGGACGCCGGGGTCGCCCGCGTCCGCCGTGTAGTCGCCCGGCTGCGTCTCGTCGACGCCGTCGGGCGCCTTGAGGCCCTTCAGGACGAAGGTCAGGACCACGGTGATCAGCACGTTCAGCACGAAGGCGGTGAGACCGATGTAGCCGATCTCGCCGATGCCCGGGATCTCCTTCGCGGAGCCGCCGAAGTGCTTCTGCGTCGGCGAGGCCACCCCGTACGCGGCGACCGTGCCGTAGACCATGCCGACCGCCCAGCCGCCGAGCAGCGCCCAGCGGTGGAACCAGCGGGTGAACAGGCCGCCGACCAGGGCCGGGAAGGTCTGCAGGATCCAGATGCCGCCCAGCAGCTGGAAGTTGATCGCGACCGTCTTGTCCATGCCGAGGACGAAGACCAGCGCGCCCACCTTCACCAGCAGCGACACCAGCTTGGAGACCTTGGTCTCCTGCTCCGGGGTGGCGTCCGGCCTGAGGAAGTCCTTGTAGATGTTGCGGGTGAAGAGGTTCGCGGCCGCGATCGACATGATCGCCGCCGGGACCAGCGCGCCGATGCCGATCGCCGCGAAGGCCACGCCCGCGAACCAGTTGGGGAACATGTTCTCGAACAGCTGCGGGATCGCCAACTGTCCGTTCTTCACCTTCACCCCGGCCGCGATCGCCATGAAGCCCAGCAGCGCGAGCATGCCCAGCATCAGTGAGTACAGCGGCAGGATCGTGGTGTTGCGGCGGATCACCTCACGGCTGCGCGAGGACAGCGTCGCGGTGATCGAGTGCGGGTACATGAACAGCGCGAGCGCCGAGCCGAGCGCCAGCGTGGCGTACGTCCACTGGCTCGTCCCGGCCGGTACCAGGCCGCCGTTGCCCGCCTCGGTGAACTTGTCGCCGGCCGCGGCGAAGACGTCGTCGAAGCCGCCCAGCTCGATCGGGATGTAGATGATCGCCACCACGATCACGAGGTAGATCAGCGTGTCCTTCACGAACGCGATCAGCGCCGGGGCGCGCAGCCCCGACGAGTAGGTGTACGCGGCCAGCACACCGAAGGCGATCAGCAGCGGCAGGTCCTTGACGAACCAGTGGGTGTCCTCGCCGCCGCCGACGCCCATCACGTCCAGCACGGCCTGGATGCCGACCAGTTGGAGCGCGATGTACGGCATCGTGGCGAGGATGCCGGTGACGGCGACCGCCAGCGACAGCCCCTTCGAGCCGAACCGGCCGCGCACGAAGTCCGAGGTCGTCACGTACCCGTGCTTGTGGGAGACCGACCACAGTCGGGGCAGGAAGGTGAAGATCAGCGGGTAGACCAGGATCGTGTACGGCACCGCGAAGAAGCCGGCCGCGCCCGCCGCGTAGATCGCCGCCGGGACGGCCACGAAGGTGTACGCCGTGTAGAGGTCGCCGCCGAGCAGGAACCAGGTGACCCAGGTGCCGAAGGAGCGGCCGCCCAGGCCCCATTCGTCGAGGCTGTGCTCGTTCGCGGCCCTGCGCCAGCGGGCGGCCAGGAAGCCCATGGCCGTGACCAGCGCGAAGAAGAAGACGAAGACGGCGAGTGCGACGCCGTTCACGCCGTCGTTCATCCGGCACCGCCTTCCCGGCGGGCGCGCTGGTCACGCTGCCAGAGCTTGTACGCGATCACCGTCAGCAGGGTGGAGATCAGCACCCACGCCATCTGGTACCAGTAGAAGAACGGGATGCCGATGAAGGCCGGCTCGCTCCTGGCGTACGAACCGACCCACAGCATGGCGACGAACGGTGCGACGAGGCAGCAGGCGATGACGACGCGCACCGGCGTCACCGTGGGTCCTCTGCTCGCTTTCGGGACTCCTGACATACGGGGGCTCCGTCCCCTGGCTGGTCACCTGGTGCAGTGCGCACGAAAATCTAGGTGACGCCGTCGGCGCGGCGGAAGACCTCGTCCGTGTATCGCGCCCCCCGGACCGCGGTGCCGGGCACCGCGCGGGACGGGCGGAGTCCAGTCGTGCGGCCTGGCCCTGCGGTCTAGTCCTGCGGCCGCTTGAGCCGGGCCACGAACTTGTAGCGGTCGCCCCGGTACACCGACCGCACCCACTCCACCGGCTGTCCGTCCCGGTCCCGCGAGTGCCGGGAGAGCATCAGCATGGGCAGGCCGACGTCGGTGCCGAGCAGACCGGCCTCGCGCGGGGTGGCCAGCGAGGTCTCGATGGTCTCCTCGGCCTCGGCGAGGCGGACGTCGTACACCTCGGCGAGGGCGGTGTAGAGGGACGTGTACTTCACCAGCGACCGGCGCAGGGCCGGGAAGCGCTTGGCGCTGAGGTGGGTGGTCTCGATGGCCATCGGCTCCCCGTTGGCCATGCGCAGCCGCTCGATGCGCAGCACCCGTCCGCCGGCCGTGATGTCCAGCAGCCCGGCGAGGCGTTCGTCGGCGGTGATGTAGCCGATGTCCAGCAGTTGGGAGGTGGGTTCGAGGCCCTGGGCCCGCATGTCCTCGGTGTACGAGGTGAGTTGCAGCGCCTGCGACACCTTGGGCTTGGCGACGAAGGTGCCCTTGCCCTGGATGCGCTCGAGGCGGCCCTCGACGACCAGTTCCTGCAGGGCCTGGCGCACGGTGGTGCGCGAGGTGTCGAACTCCGCGGCCAGCGTGCGCTCGGGCGGGACCGGGGTGCCCGGAGCCTGCGTCCGGACCATGTCGAGCAGGTGCTTCTTCAGTCGGTAGTACTTGGGCACGCGCGCGGTACGGACGGTCGCCCCACCCTCGTTCTCCGCACTGCTGACGTCGGTGCTCATGCTCTGCCTTCCCGGCTCCGGGTGCCGAAGCGACCGACATCCCCTATCGGCCACGGCTCACATCGTGGCACGGGTTCGCGCGGGGAGGATCCCGCACGCTCCGTGATCTCCTCTGTATACCTCCGAGGCCCCTGTTGGTCTAGTCCACAGCGCCGCCCGCGCCGGTGGTACGCGCCGTCCGGAGGGACCCCGCGCGCCGTCCGAAGAGGGTGGTCCACCCGGCCCCGGTCCGTCCGAAGTGTCGCTTGCGCAATGAAAGGTCCCTGCATATCTCGGTCCCATCACGGACGTCCGGAGGGCGCTTGCGCACCCTTGACAGCCCTATTGGTCTGGGCCAAGCTCCCCCTACTGGTCTACACCATTGGTCCAGGTCCCGGCCCCAAGGGCGGTCCGCGTCGACGAGCAACCGCGGGGAGGCAGGGGGGTTGTGTGGCATCCCTGAGGAGGGTGGCGTGAAGCGCAAGCTGACAGCCGCGATCGGTATCGCGGGCATGATGGCGTCCATTGCGGCGTGCGGGGGCTCCGACGGCGACAACGGGGCCGGCAAGGACCCCAAGGACCGCAAGGGCGAACTCACCGTCTGGCTCATGGTGGACGCCCAGAGCAGCTGGCCGGAGCTGGTCGAGCAGGCCAACGCCGACTTCAACAAGAAGTACCCCGGGGTCAAGGTCAACGTCCAGTACCAGCAGTGGGCGGACAAGACCAAGAAGCTGGACGCCGCCCTGTCCGGCGACTCGTTCCCCGACGTGGTCGAGCTCGGCAACACCGAGACGATGACCTACATCCTCAACGGTGCCCTCGGCGAGATCGACGCCAAGAAGTACGACAACTCGGACACCTGGATCGAGGGTCTCAAGGACACCTGCTCCTACGAGGGCAAGCTGTACTGCGTCCCGTACTACGCGGGTGCCCGGGTGGCCATCTACAACAAGGACATGTTCAAGGCCGGCACCGGTTCGGACCAGCTGCCGACGACCGAGGCCGACCTGATCGAGGCCCTCGACAAGGTCCAGGACAAGTACAAGAAGGACAACGCCTTCTCCGCCCTGTACCTGCCGGGCCGTTACTGGTACGCCGCCATGTCCTACGTCGCCGCGTACGGCGGCGAGATCGCCACCTACGACGAGGGCGGCAAGGAGTGGAAGGCCGCCCTGTCCACGCCGGAGGCCCAGAAGGGCATCCAGCACTTCGTCGACCTGGTCAAGAAGTACAACAACGGCGACCAGACCAAGGACGAGCAGGACCACGCCAACGTCATGGCCAACGAGAAGGCGGCCCTGCTCTACGGCAACGGCTGGGAGGCCGGCAGCGTCGTCGACTCCAAGACGAACGGCAACCCCAAGCTGAAGGACAAGATCGCCGTCGCCGGCATGCCCGGCCCGAACGGCAAGGCCCTGCCCTCCTTCATCGGCGGATCCGACCTGGCCACCATCTCCAAGTCCGACCAGCAGGACCTGGCGCAGGACTGGATCTCGATGTTCACCAACGAGAAGGCCCAGGCCGCGCTCGCCGAGAAGGACATCCTGCCCAACAACACCAAGCAGCTGGAGCCGCTGAAGGCCAAGCCCGAGACGGCACCGATCGCCAACGCCGTCCCCGACGCCTGGTTCACCCCGATCGCCCCCGGCTGGGCCGCGATCGAGAAGAAGGAGACGCTCGAGACGATGCTGCTCGACATCCTCAAGGGCAAGTCGGTCGCCGAGGCCACCAAGGCGGCTGACGCGGAGATCAACTCGCTGATCAACGAGACCTCCTGAGCCGTATCGCTCGACTCTCGTCGACCTCCGGTGCCTTGCCCGGCCACACGGCCGGGCAAGGCCGGTCGGGGGGGGGGGCGCCCCCCGGGGGGGGGCCCCCCCCGGCGGGGCGGGCGCACAGAACCGCAGGCCCCCCCCCCGCGTGGGGCCCCCCACCAGACACCCCGCCCCACACTGCGCCCCCCCCCCGCGGCCCCCCGGGGGGGCCGGCCCCCCCCCCCGGGGGGCCCACGGCCGGTCGGGTGGCCGGCCGCCCGCGGCGTGCCGGCCACCGCTTTGATGCAGAACCCTTCGAACGGAAGGCCAGCACAGTGAGTGCCGCCGACATCAAGACCGCCGGCCCAAAGGTGCCCGCACCGCGGCCACCCCGCGGTGACGGCCCGGCACCGTCCGCACCCCGGCGAAGCCGGTGGACGAACGGGCCCCTGCTGCCCTACCTGCTGATCGCGCCGGCCATCGTGGCCCTCGCCGCGGTGTTCCTCTGGCCGCTGGTCAAAACCGTGATCATGTCCTTCCAGGACGTGGGACGGAAGGAACTGTGGACCGGCCAGGCCGCCGAGTGGGTCGGCTTCGAGCAGTTCACCAACATCCTCGGCGACAGCGAGTTCTACGACGTCCTGTGGCGCACCGTCCTGTTCATGGTCGTCTGCGTCGTCGCCACCATGGCCATCGGCCTCTTCCTCGCCCACTCCATGCAGCGCATGACCAGGTCCGTCCGCCTGCTGCTGACCGGCGCGCTCATCGCCGCCTGGTCGCTGCCGCTGCTCGTGGCCACCTCGATCTTCCGCTGGTTCGCCGACTCCGACTACGGCGTCGCCAACATGGTGCTGACCGAGTACTTCGGTCTCGACTTCCAGGGCCACAACTGGTGGCTCGACCCCAAACAGGGCTTCCTCATGATCGGCGCCGTCGTGGTGTGGGGAGCGGTGCCCTTCGTCGCCGTCACCCTGTACGCGGCGCTCACCCAGGTGCCGGCGGAGCTGGAGGAGGCCGCGGAACTCGACGGCGCCGGACGCCTGGGTGTCTTCCGCTACGTGACCTGGCCCGTCATCAAACCCGTCTTCCAGATGGTGGCCACGCTCTCGGTGATCTGGGACTTCAACGTCTTCGGCCAGATCTTCCTGATGCGCGGCAACAAGCCGGAGCCGGAGTACAACCTGCTCGGCCTGTACTCCTACGAGAAGGCGTTCGAGTCGAACTCCTTCAGCCAGGGCGCCGCCATCGCGCTGATCACCGTGCTGCTCCTGTCCGGCGTGGCCGTCTACTACCTGCGCCAGCTGATCAAGATCGGAGACGTCGAGTGAGCACCACGACCGCCACCACCGCCCCGGGCGCGACGGAGCCCGCACTCGAGTCCGCTCCGCGGCCCGCCCTGCGCCCCGACCGCAAGAAGCGCAGCCGGCACTTCTACAACGCCGTCGGACTCGTCTCCTTCGTGGTGATGGCCTTCCCGGTGTACTGGCTGGTGATCAGCGCCCTGCGCCCCAACCACGAGATCCGGTCCTACGACCAGACGCTGTGGCCGTCGTCCTTCACCCTGGACAACTTCTCCCGGGCGATCGACGCGCCCAACTTCGGCACCGCGATCCGGTCCAGCCTCATCGTCTGCGTGACCGCGGTCGCCGGCGCGATGGTCCTGTCCACCATCGCGGCCTTCGCCATCGGACGCTTCCGGTTCGCCGGCCGCAAGGCCTTCATGATCGTGCTGCTCCTGGTGCAGCTGCTGCCGCCTACCGCCATGCTCATCCCCCTCTACATCCAGCTGAACGACCTGGGAGCGATCAACGAGTACTGGGGTGTGATCGTCATCTACCTCGTCTCCACGCTGCCGTTCGCGACCTGGATGATCCGCGGGTTCGTCGTGAACATCCCCAAGGAGCTGGAGGAGGCGGCGATGGTGGACGGCTGCTCCCGCATGGGCGCCTTCTGGCGGGTGATCTTCCCGCTCCTCGCCCCCGGCCTGGCGGCGGCGTCGATCTTCTCCCTGATCAACGCGTGGAACGAGTACCTGCTCGCCTACATCGTGCTGCAGGACAACGACAAGTACACGCTCAACGTCTGGCTCATGAACTTCACCACCGACCGCGGCACCGACTACGGCGCCCTCATGGCCGCGTCGACACTGATCGCGATCCCGGTCGTCGCGTTCTTCATGATCGTCCAGAAGAAGATGGCCGCTGGTCTCACCTCCGGCGCCGTGAAGGGATAACGCCACCCCATGACGACCACCGCCAAGGCCACCGACACCCTCACCCGTGACGCGCTCACGGTCCTCCAGCCCGGCTTCACCGGCACCACCGCCCCCGACTGGCTGCTGCGCCGCCTCGGCGAGGGCCTGGCCTCCGTCGGCCTGTTCGGACGCAACATCGCCTCGGCCGAGCAGCTCGCCGCCCTCACCGCCCAGCTGCGCGCCGAGCGTGAGGACGTGCTGGTCGCCATCGACGAGGAGGGCGGCGACGTCACCCGGCTCGAGGTGCGCACCGGCTCCTCCTTCCCCGGCAACCTCGCCCTCGGCGCGGTGGACGACGCGGAACTCACCCGCGAGGTCGCCGCGGAGCTCGGCCGCCGCCTCGCGGCCTGCGGCGTCAACCTCAACTGGGCCCCCTCCGCCGACGTCAACTCCAACCCCGGCAATCCGGTCATCGGCGTACGGTCCTTCGGCGCCGGCACCGACCTGGTCGCCCGGCACACCGCCGCCTACGTCGCCGGCCTGCAGTCGGCGGGCGTCGCCGCCTGCACCAAGCACTTCCCGGGCCACGGAGACACCGCCGTCGACTCCCATCACGCCCTGCCGCGCATCGACGTGGACGCCGCGGTGCTGGCCGAGCGCGACCTGGTGCCGTTCCGCGCGGCCATCGCCGCCGGCAGCCGCGCGGTGATGAGCGCCCACATCCTGGTCCCCGCCCTGGACCCCGAGTACCCGGCGACGCTGTCCCGCCGCATCCTGACCGGCCTGCTCCGCGGCGAGATGGGCTACGACGGCCTGATCGTCACCGACGGCATGGAGATGCGGGCGATCGCGGGCACCTACGGCATCGAACGCGGCAGCGTCCTGGCCCTCGCGGCGGGCGCCGACGCGATCTGCGTGGGCGGCGGCCTGGCCGACGAGGAGACCGTACGGCGCCTGCGCGACGCCCTGGTGGACGCGGTCCGCTCGGGCGAGCTGCCCGAGGAACGGCTGGCGGACGCGGCGGAGCGGGTGCGCGCCCTGGCCCGCTGGACGGAGGCCCGGAAGGACGCCATGCGGTCCGTGTCCCCCGACGGCGACGTGGGCCTGCGCGCCGCCCGCCGCGCCCTGCGCCTGACCGGCGCGGAGGACTTCTCCCCCTTGACCGAGGCGCCCTACGTCGCCGCGCTCACCCCCGTCGCCAACATCGCGGTCGGCGACGAGACGCCCTGGGGCATCGCCGCCGAGCTCGGCCGGCTGCTCCCCGGCACCGGGACCGGCAGCTTCTCCGGGACCGACGCGGGCCGGGAGATGCTCGCCGCGGCCGGCTCGCGCCGGATCGTCGCCGTCGTCCGCGACGAGCACCGGCATCCCTGGATGGCGGCGGCCCTGGACACCGTGCTGGCGGCCCGTCCCGACACGGTCGTGGTCGAGATGGGTGTGCCCGGGGCCGAACCCCGCGGCGCCCTCCACCTGGCCACCCACGGCGCGGCCCGCGTCTGCGGCCGGGCCGCCGCCGAGGTCCTCGCGGGCGTCTGACCCGCTCCGCCGCCCGCTCGCCCGGCCGCCCGGCACGGCGAAGGCGCCGCACCTCCGGGGGGAGGTGCGGCGCCTTCGCCGTTCATACCCGTGCGCGTGTCCGCGTCCGCGGGGTGTGCGCGGACACGTGGGTCAGTCCCACCAGCGGCGTCACCACGAACATCATCACTGTCAGAGGTTCTGCCAGTCGGGCTTGTGGGCGTAGGCGTGCCGGAAGTAGCCGGCGAGCTTCAGCTTGCTCGCGGCGGCCTCGTCGACGACGACCGTGGCGTGCGGGTGCAGCTGCAGCGCCGAGGCCGGGCAGACGGCCGCGACCGGGCCCTCGACGGTCGCGGCGACCGCGTCCGCCTTGCCCTCGCCGGTGGCCAGCAGCACCAGGTGCCGGGCCTCCAGGATGGTGCCGATGCCCTGCGTGATCACGTGGTGCGGCACCTGGTCGATGTCGCCGTCGAAGAACCGCGCGTTGTCGAGACGGGTCTGCTCGGTCAGCGTCTTGATCCGGGTCCGCGAGGCGAGCGAGGAGCAGGGCTCGTTGAACCCGATGTGCCCGTCGGTCCCGATGCCCAGCAGCTGGAGATCGACCCCGCCGGCCTCGCCGAGCGCGCGGTCGTACGCCTCGCACGCGGCCTGCACGTCCGCCGCGGTGCCGTCGGGGCCCATGAACGCGTCCATCGGGATGCCCAGGGGCTCCAGCACCTCACGCCGCAGCACCGAGCGGTACGACTCCGGGTGCTCCGCGGGCAGCCCCACGTACTCGTCGAGCTGGGCGATCCTGGCCCGTGCGGTGTCCACGGCACCCGAGCGCACCCGGGCCGTCAGCGCCTCGTACACGGGCAGCGGCGTCGAGCCGGTGGCGACCCCGAGCAGGGCGTCGGGCTTGCGCCTCAGCAGCTGCGCCATGGCCTCGGCGATGAGCTCCCCGCCCGCCTTGGCGTCGGGAACGATGACAACTTCCACGCTTGCCTGCCGTTTCGAAGAGAAGAACTGCCCGGTGCCCCGGGACCGGCCATGTGGTTTAGACCAATCTAACAGAGCAGTTCCCTGCGGGCGTGTCGAAACGGCCGGGCGGGCGGCGGTTTCAGGTCATGGAACCCCCCGTGGCGTCCACCCAGCTTCCCGTGACCCACCGGCCCTCGTGCGAGGCGAGGAACGCGACCACGTCGGCCACCTCCGCCGGCGCTCCCACCCCGCCCAGTGCGGAGAACGATGCCGCCCGCTCCCAGCCGTCCGGGCTCCCGTGCAGCAGCTCGGCCGTGTTGTCGGTCTCGACGATGCCGGGCGCCACCGAGTTCACCGTGATGCCGCGGGCGCCCAGCACCTTGGAGAGATCGCGGGAGAACACGTCCAGCGCGCCCTTCGTCATCGCGTACGCCATGTTGTCCGGCATGACCGCCGAGCGGGCCAGCCCGGACGAGATGTTGATGACCCGGCCGCCGTCGCGCAGCCGCTCCATGCCGTGCTTGAGGAGGAAGAACGGTGCTTTCACGTTGACCGCGAAGACGGCGTCGTACTCCTCCTCCGTCATCTCCCCTATGGGGCGCGTGCTGCCGATCCCCGCGTTGTTCACCAGGATGTCCAGGCCGTCGGCGTGCCGGTCGAACTCCTCCCACAGCGCCTCGGCGGCTCCCGGCGCACTCAGGTCGGCCCCGATCGTGAACGCCGAGCCGCCCGCCGCCTCGATCGCGGCGGCCGTCTCCTTCGCCGCGGTCTCGTTCCTGCCGTAGTGCACGGCGACCCGCGCGCCGTCCCGCCCCAGCCGCTCGGCGATCCCGCGCCCGATGCCCCGGCTCGCCCCCGTGACGAGAGCCGTCCGGTCCTTCAGCGCACCCTCTGCACCCATGCCGGTGCCCCCTCCGGAATTAACTAGTGAACGCTACAGAAAGGACCGTACAGCAGCCCGGCGTCATTTGACTAGTGCTCGTTATAAAATGGTGCGCATGGTGAGTGGAGACAAGAGCGGACAGGCGGAGGCGCCGGCCCGGGGTGCGGCGCGCAGGACCCGCGGCCGTCCCCGCTCCTTCGATCGCGCGACCGCGCTGGAGAAGGCGCTGATGGCCTTCTGGGAACACGGGTACGAGGCCACGTCCGTCTCCGACCTCACCCGGGTCATGGAGATCGGCGCCCCCAGTCTGTACGCGGCCTTCGGGGACAAGCGCTCGCTCTTCGAGGAGGTCGTCCAGGAGTACGGTGCGCGGTACGGCTCCTTCGCCGAGCGGGCGCTCGCCGAGGAGCCGACCGCGCGCGCGGGGATCGAGCGGATGCTGCGGGAGGCCGCTGTCGAGTACACCGCCCCCGGCCGGCCGCACGGCTGCCTGGTCGTCCACGCGGCCGCCAACTGCTCGACGGCCGAGGTCGAGGAGTCGCTGCGGCGGCGGCGCAATGCCGGCATCGCCGCGATGGAGAGCCGTATAGCGGCCGACGTCGCCGCGGGTGTGCTGCCGCCTCACACCGACGCGGCCGCCCTCGCCCGGCACGCCGGTGCGATGATCCAGGGCATGTCGCAGCAGGCGCGCGACGGCGCGAGCAGGGCGGAGCTGGAGGCTCTCGCGGAAATTGCCCTGACCGTCTGGCCCCGTGGATGAGCCAACAGGGTTAGGCTTCAGCCGACCGTCCGGACGCCCGGCGAAGGTGACGGCGGCACGGACCTTTCACCGCATGGACACGACGAATGGTCTAGTCCACAATGGTGAGCGAGACCCTCGCCGTACCGCTCGAGCGAGGTGGACGACAGGCTTCCGCCCTCCCCGCACAGGAGGACGGACCGAGGAACCGGTGCTCTCTGCCCTGACTGCCCCGGCTCCTCACCTTCGGCCGACCGGGACCGCACACCCACGGCCGATGTTGCTCCGGGCTGCGGTGCCGGGAGGGTTGAGGGTCCCTCCCAGGCGCCGCGGCCCGCGGGTGTCCCCGGCCCCGCCCCGGGCCCCGGCCGCGGAGGGGAACGGCCGATTTCGATAGCCGTCCGTACCGCCAGGTACGCTCGGCCACGTGCCCTCCATGAACGAACTCGTACGCCAGCACACCGCCCTCGACGACTCCGACCTCGAGTGGCTCCATCTGCTGGTCTCGGAGTGGCAGCTCCTCTCCGACCTCTCCTTCGCCGACCTGGTCCTGTGGGTTCCCACCCGCGACGGCACCCGGTACGTCTCCGTCGCCCAGATGCGTCCCAACACCGGGCCGACCTCCTACCAGGACGACATGGTCGGCCACCTCGTGCCGCGCGGCCGCCGCCCCATGCTGGACGTCGCCCTGGACGAGGGCCGGATCGTGCGCGAGGGCGACCCGGAGTGGCGCGAGGAGGTCCCGGTCCGCGTCGAGTCCATCCCCGTACGGCGCCAGGGCCGCGTCCTCGGCGTCATCGCCCGCAACACCAACCTGCTCACGGTGCGCACACCGAGCCGCCTGGAACTCACCTACCTGCAGAGCGCCTCCGACCTCGCGCAGATGATCGCGGCCGGCGCCTTCCCGTTCGAGAACCAGCAGGTCGACATGGACGCCTCGCCGCGCGTCGGCGACGGCCTGATCCGGCTCGACGCCGACGGCACCGTCCAGTACGCCTCGCCGAACGCGCTGTCGGCCTACCACCGGATGGGGCTCGCCTCCGACCTGGTCGGCCACGACCTGGGCCGGACCACGGCCGAACTCGCCCCGTCCCGCGGACCGGTGGACGAGGCGCTCGCCAAGGTGGCCAGCGGCTGGGCGCCGCGCGAGTTCGAGATCGAGGCGCACGACGGGGTCATCCAGTTCCGCGCCATCCCGCTCAAGCCCAAGGGCACGCGCATCGGTTCGCTGGTGCTGCTGCGCGACGTCACGGAACTGCGCCGCCGCGAGCGCGAGTTGATCACCAAGGACGCCACCATCCGGGAGATCCACCACCGGGTGAAGAACAACCTCCAGACGGTGGCGGCCCTGCTCCGGCTCCAGGCCCGGCGCATCGAGTCCGAGCGCGGCCGCGAAGCGCTCGAGGAGGCGGTACGCCGGGTCGGCTCGATCGCGATCGTCCACGAGACGCTGTCCCAGAATCTGGACGAGCGCGTGGAGTTCGACGAGATCGCCGACCGCGTGCTGGCCATGGTCGCCGAGATCTCGCCCGGCAAGGTCACCGGCCGGCGCACCGGCCGCTTCGGCATCCTGGACGCCGAGATCGCGACGCCGCTGTCGATGGCGCTGACCGAGGTCCTGCAGAACGCCCTGGAGCACGGCTTCCGTGACGGCGACACCGGCGTCGTCGAGGTCTCCGCGGTCCGCGGGGGGACGACGAAGGAGGCCCGGCTGCTGGTCACGGTCCAGGACGACGGCGTCGGACTGCCCGAGGACTTCGACCCGCACCGCTCCGGCAACCTCGGCCTGCAGATCGTCCGCACACTGGTGGAGGGCGAGCTGGGCGGCGCCTTCGACATGCTCCCCGGTCCGGAGCGCGGCACGCGGGTGATCCTGGACATCCCGGTGCCGGCGGAGAAGTAGGCCCGGGTGCTCCTGCGGGCGCCCGGGACACCGGTGCGCCCCTGCGCCGGGACAGCAAAAAGCCCCGGACCGGTGACGGTCCGGGGCCAGTGCTCATGCGATGCGGAGCATCGGGGTACTGCGCGCTGCGGCTCGGGGGCGGGGGGTTGCGTACGTGCTGTCTACGAAGTAACGCCGTGAGGCACACGCGCCGCCAAGCTCAGGCTGTCAGCAGGGGTGGCAGGTCAGGCGGAGGCCTGACGAGCACGGTTGCGGGCGGCACGGCGCTTCATCGCGCGGCGCTCGTCCTCGCTGAGACCACCCCAGACGCCGGAGTCCTGGCCGGACTCGAGCGCCCACTGCAGGCACTGCTCCATGACGGGGCAGCGGCGGCAGACGGCCTTGGCTTCCTCGATCTGCAGCAGCGCGGGACCGGTGTTGCCGATGGGGAAGAAGAGCTCGGGGTCTTCCTCGCGGCAAACGGCGCGGTGACGCCAGTCCATGGCTGCTACCTCTCCTTGGTATTACGTGCAGGTGCTTGTGAATGTGAACGCTTTCACGAATCCCTCAACAAGGGAAGGGCCTACCGCCAGGTTCCCGGCGTTGGTCCTTGGGTTTGAAGAGGGGTTCCGGTGATCTGTGGAGGCTGGTGTTGCGGGCCGTCCCGATCGCCATGAAGAGACTCGCAAACCTCGGCGGCGGATACAACCCCTTCCGGAAAGTTTTTTTTGATTCTTCGGTGTCGACTAGGTCACAGCCGTACTTCTATGGGGTGGACCCTGGCCTAAACGTTCGAGTGAAAGGACTTTTGCCAGTTCTGCTCACACAATCACACGCAGTGCACGGCGTACGCCTGTGAACGTCACGCTCGTTCGCAGCCCCAGGTGGTCACCGTCCATCTGCAGGGGCAGCGGCACCTTCGAATGCAAGGTGAAGTCGCTCAGATCGTGCAGGGAGACGGCGTGCTTGCCGCGGGGGCCGCGCTCGGGGGACGAAGTGAGCAACTGGGTGCCATACCGGGCAACCGCGGCCGTGGACAGGCGGCTGAGCCCGAAGACGTCGAGGCCTGTGTCGAACGAGGCCCTGGGCGACGCGTAGATGGGGCGGTTGCCGAGGAACGTCCACGGGCACGTGTTCGAGACTATGGACAGCACCAGATCGGTGACCGGGTCCTCGCCGGCGCGCTCCAGGGTGATCGTGCCGCTGCGGCGGTGCGGTTCCCCGATGAGCTGGCGGACCACCTGGCGGACGTAGAGGGCGTGGGTGGACTTCCTGCCCTGCTCCCGGTGCTGCTCGACCCGTCCGACCACACCGGCGTCGAAACCGAGTCCCGCGTTGAAGGTGAACCAGCGGGCCGGCACCGCCTCGTCCTCCGAGCCGGGCGTGCCGGAGGCCAGACCGAGGCCGACGGTGCGTTCGCTGCCCTCGCGCAGTGCGTCGAGCAGGGCGCCGGTGGCCTCCACCGCGTGGTTGGGCAGGCCGAGGGCGCGGGCGAAGACGTTGGTGGAGCCGCCGGGGACCACCGCGAGACCGGGCAGGTGCTCCGGGTCGGGGCCGGCGTGCAGCAGGCCGTTGACGACCTCGTTCACCGTGCCGTCGCCGCCGAGGGCCACCACGAGGTCGATGTCGTCGCTCTGCGCGGCCTGCCGGCCGAGGTCCCGTGCGTGGCCGCGGTACTCGGTGGTGACCGCCTCGAGCTTCATCTCGCTCGCGAGCGCGTGGATCAGCACGTCGCGCGTGCGCGCGCTCGTGGTGGTTGCCGCCGGATTGACCACGAGAAGTGCACGCATGCTGTGCAGGGTACCTACTGGGCGGTACCCGGCCCAGACCGAGGTAGGGATCGGGTAAGAGGCCGGCCCGGGTCGGGCCCGCCGACCGCCGCGCGGGCACCGGCGCCGTGCGGGCTACCCTTCAGGGGTGAGCAGTGAGCAGACCCCCACCCCGGAAGCCGAAGCCGCCGAAGAGGCGGGCGCCCGCCCCGGACGGCTGACCGGCGCGGCCGCGCTCGCCGCGCTGGAGGGGCTGGCGCTCGTCGCCGGCGGCGTCTGGATGCTCGTGGAGGGGCTCACGGGACGGCCCGACGACCGGACCTCGGCAGTCACCGGCGGCATCACCCTGATCGTCCTGGCCCTGCTGCCGTTGCTCGCCGCCCGCGGCCTGCTCGCCCGGCGCGGGTGGAGCCGCGGCCCCGCCGTGATCACGCAGATCATGGCGCTGCCGGTGGCCTACAACCTGCTGCAGGCCGACAGCGTGGCCATTCCCGCGGGGATCGTGCTCGCCGTCGTGTCCGTCACGGCGCTGGTCCTGCTCATGAATCCCACGACGACCCGGGCCCTCGGCATCCGGGGCCCAGGCCGCGCGGAGAGTGCGGAGAAGTAGGGGCGGCGAAGAAACAGCCGGGTGACGGCCGTCACCCGGCCGAACACGGCCGGAACCGGTGCCGGACAGGGCCCGGACACCGGCGGCTACTCCTCGACCAGCAGCTTCTCCCGCAGCTGTGCCAGCGTCCGCGCCAGCAGCCGCGACACGTGCATCTGGGAGATCCCGACCTCCTGCGCGATCTGCGACTGGGTCATGTTGCCGAAGAAGCGCAGCAGCAGGATCCGCTTCTCCCGCGGCGGCAGGTCCTCCAGCAGCGGTTTGAGCGACTCCCGGTACTCGACGCCCTCCAGGGCCTCGTCCTCGGCGCCCAGGGTGTCCGCGACCGCCGGGGACTCGTCGTCGGTGTCCGGGACGTCCAGGGACAGCGTGGAGTACGCGTTGGCGGACTCCAGGCCCTCCAGGACCTCCTCCTCGGAGATCGCCAGCTTCTCGGCGAGCTCGTGGACGGTGGGGGAGCGGCCGTGCAGCTGGGAGAGCTCCGCCGTGGCCGTCGTCAGGGACAGCCGCAGCTCCTGGAGCCGGCGCGGGACGCGCACCGCCCAGCCCTTGTCCCGGAAGTGCCGCTTGATCTCGCCGACGACCGTCGGGGTCGCGTACGTGGAGAACTCGACGCCGCGGTCCGGGTCGAAACGGTCGACCGACTTGATCAGGCCGATCGTGGCGACCTGCGTGAGGTCGTCCAGAGGCTCGCCGCGGTTGCGGAAGCGGCGGGCGAGGTGCTCGACGAGCGGCAGATGCATGCGGACCAGCCGATTGCGCAGCTCCGCGTACTCGGCCGTGTCCTTCGTCAGCGTCCGCAGCTCGGCGAACAGGGCACGTGCCTCGCTGCGGTCCTGCGGGTCGTGCCGGGTGCCCTGAACGCTGCGCGTGCCCGTCGCCCGGTCCCCGGAGTGCCGCTCGTGCTCGCTCATCGTCCCGCCCGTCGCCCTTCCCCGAGCCCTCGCCTCCGCTCGGGGAGGCCGGGCGGGCGTGCTCCCGGTCCCCCCGTCCGCGGGGGCGCTCCGCACGGCACCGTCGCGGCCGCCCGCCCCGGGGGCGTCGTCCTCCGGGTGCGGCCGGGCCTGCTCGGGGATGCCGTCGATGCCGTCCGTCATGCGTGGGGCCTCGTTCCCGGAGCGTGCGTCCTCGGCCGCAAGCTCCCGTGTGCCGCGCTCTTCGTCCTGCACCGGCCCGTCCCCGTTCCTCACGTCGGCCCGGGTCCCGCGCCGCGCTGTTTGTAGAGGCTGATCGAAACGGTCCTGTCCTCGTCCACGGCGGAGGAGACCTTGCCCGCCAGGGCGGACAGCACGGTCCAGGCGAAGGTGTCCCGTGAGGGGGCGTGACCGTCCGTGGTCGGCGCCGAGACAGTGACTTCGAGCGAGTCGTCGACGAGACGGAAGACGCAACTGAGCACCGAGCCGGGCACGGCCTGCTGCAGCAGGATCGCGCAGGCCTCGTCGACTGCGATGCGCAGGTCCTCGATCTCGTCGAGGGTGAAGTCCAAGCGGGCTGCGAGGCCGGCCGTCGCCGTACGCAGCACCGACAGGTAGGCACCCGCGGCCGGCAGCCGGACTTCCACGAAGTCCTGGGTCGCGGGCTCGCCTGCGATCTGGGACACCCTCACCTCCAAGGTGGTACAAGCGTTACAGGACCCGGGGTCGCCCCTCGGGGGTAACGCGACACGTGGTTCAGCGGTGACGCTATCGCGCTCCGACGTCTTCCGTCCCGGGACCCCGACCCCTTGCTGTCACTCATAGTAAACATATGGACACGCACAGTGGCTAGGGGTTCGGCGGGCTCAAATCGGAAGAGCGCGCGCCGGGTTGACGTACCCAGGCGCCGGACGGTCGAACCGTACCCCGGCACTCCCGTGCGAGAGTCACACGAGCACGTGGTCGACGAAGCACCAGCGCCAGTTCTCCCCGGGCTCGAAGGTCCGCACCAGGGGGTGGCCGGTCCTCTCGTGGTGCGCCGTCGCGTGCCGCCCCGGTGAGGAGTCGCAGCAGCCGACGTGGCCGCAGGTGAGGCACAGCCGCAGCTGCACCGGCTCCGTGCCCTCGGCCAGGCATTCCGGACAGGTGTCGCTCAGCGGCTCCGGCTCCGGGTGCGGCAGCGCGTCGGCGTGCGTGCACTGTTTCATGATGGCCAGGTTACGACGGGCGCGCGGCCGGCCGGGCGGAGAAAAAGGGTGGGCGAGGACCATGGACGTGATGCCGCTGCTGCTGCTGGTGGCGGGCAGCGCCGCGATCGCCGCGGCGGGACGGCGCACCCCGGTGCCGGCCCCGCTGCTGCTGGTCGCCGCGGGACTGGCGGTCAGCTACGTCCCCGGGGTGCCCGACTACACCCTCGACCCCCACGTCGTCCTGCCCCTGCTCCTGCCCCCGCTGCTCTACACGGCGGCCACCGACAGCTCCTACCTCGATCTGCGGGCCCAGTTGCGGCCGGTCGCGCTGCTGTCCGTGGGGTACGTCCTCTTCGCGACCTTCGTCGTCGGTTGCGCCGCCTACCTGATCGTGCCGGGGCTGCCACTGACCGCCGCGCTGGTGCTCGGCGCCGTGGTGGCACCGCCGGACGCGGTCGCGGCCACGGCGGTCGCCCGCCGGGTGGGACTGCCGTCCCGGATCACCACGATCCTCCAGGGCGAGTCCCTGGTGAACGACGCGACCGCGATCACCGCCTACAAAGTGGCCCTCGCCGCGGCGGTCGGCGAGGGCGCCACCTGGGCCGGCGGCATCGGCGAGTTCCTGATCGCCGCGGTCGGCGGAGTCGGCGTCGGGCTGGTGCTGATGGTGCCGATCCACTGGCTGCGCACGCATGTGAAGGAGGCCCTGCTCCAGAACACGCTCTCCCTGCTGATCCCCTTCGTCGCGTACGCGGCCGCCGAGCAGGTGCACGCCTCCGGGGTGCTGGCGGTGGTGGTCGTCGCCCTCCATCTCGGCCACCGCGCGTGGGAGGTCGATTTCGCCACCCGCCTGCAGGAGGAGGCGGTCTGGAAGATGGTCGCCTTCGTCCTGGAGTCGGCCGTGTTCGCCCTGATCGGGCTGCAGCTGCCCGTCGTCCTCGAGGGGCTCGGGGCGTACGAGGGCGTCGACACGGCCTGGTACGCGCTCGCCGTCTTCCTGGTCGTCGCCGCGGCCCGGCTCGTGTGGGTGTACCCGGCGGCCTTCCTGCCGCGGCTGCTGTCGGCACGCGTCCGCGCGCGCGAGGAGGACCCCGGCTGGAAGGGGCCGTTCGTGATCGGCTGGGCCGGCATGCGGGGCGTGGTCTCCCTGGCCATCGCTTTCTCCATCCCGCTCACCGTGCACGGCGGCGCGCCCTTCCCCGAACGCAACCTGATTCTGTTCCTGACCTTCACCACCGTCATCGGCACACTGGTCGTGCAGGGGGTGACCCTGCCCCCGCTGATCCGGCTGCTGAAGTTCCCGGCCCGCGACGCGCAGGCCGGGACGCTCGCGGAGGCCAACGCCCAGGCACAGGCCTCCCGGATCGCCGAGCAGCGCCTGGACGAGCTGCTCGCCGACGAGCGCAACGCCCTGCCGGCGCCCCTCGCCGACCGTCTGCGCACGGTCCTGGAACGTCGCCGCAACGCCGTCTGGGAGCGCCTGGGCCAGGCCAACCCCGTCACCGGCGAGTCCGTCGACGACACCTATCGCCGGCTGTCCCGGGAGATGATCAGTGCGGAACGCGAGGTGTTCGTCCGGCTGCGGGACGGCCGCCACATCGACGACGAGATGCTGCGGACACTGCTGCGCCGCCTGGACCTGGAGGAGGCGGCGGCGTACCGGGAGGCCGTGTAGCACCGCCGCCGGCGGTTCTTCCCGCCCGGTGTCCGCGAGGGGCCGGGCCCGTCACGGGAAGGGGCGGCCGGTGACGACCGCCGCGAGGGTCGTGCCGCGGGGGAAGGCGCCCTCCTCGGTCAGGGCGAGCAGGCCGTACAGCATTTTGGCGACATAGAGACGCTCGACGGGAAGGCCGTGGCGCCGCTCGAAGTCCTCGGCGAACGCGTCGAGCTCGGCGGTGACCCGTGCATAGCCGCCGAAGTGGAAGCGGTGGTCGAGGCTCCAGTCGCCGCGCGGTCCGCCGAAGGCCAGCCGCTGCAGCCGGCGTACGTCGTCGTCCAGGAAGCCGCCCTTGAGCACCGGTATCCCGAGTGCCCGCCGGCCGCGGGGGAGACCGGCGGCCAGCCCGGCGAGCGTCCCGCCGGTACCGCAGGCGAGCGCGACGACGTCGGCGGTGTCGCCCAGTTCCTCGCCGAGCGCCCGGCAGCCGCGGACGGCCGCGGCGTTGCTGCCGCCCTCCGGTACGACGACCGCGCCCTCGGCGCCCGCCGCCCGCAGCAGGGCCGCCAGGGTCCCGGGTTCGGCCTTGTGCCGGTACGTCGCGCGGTCGGTGAAGTGCAGCCGCATCCCGTCGGCCGCGCACCGGGCCAGGGAGGGGTTGAGCGGCCGGCCGGCCAGCTCCTCGCCGCGCACCACACCGACCGTGGGCAGCCCGAGCAGCCGGCCCGCGGCGGCCGTGGCGCGCAGATGGTTGGAGTAGGCACCCCCGAAGGTGACGACGGTACGGCCGTGCGCCGCGGCGAGAGTGGGCGCGAGTTTGCGCCATTTGTTGCCGATCAGCTCCGGGTGGATCAGGTCGTCCCGCTTCAGCAGCAGCCGCACCCCGTGCCGCTCGAACCGCTCGTCCACGACCTCGTGCGACGGTGAGGGCAGCAGGGGGCGCAGGGAGGCGAGGCCGGGCGGGTCGGTGCTGGTCACCCCGCCATTGTCGCCCCGCGCCCCACACCGCACGAGGTCACTTGAGCCGGTCCCGGATCCGCTCCCGCATGGACGACATGGAGAACCCCCGCGGGTCGACCTTCCCCGGCTGCCATTCGTGGTGGCCGATGACGGACCGTTCGTTCCAGCCGTGGTGGCGGCAGACCGCCGCCGCGGCCCGCTCGATCGCCTCCAGCTGGGCCGCCGGCCAGGGGTCCTCGCCGTCGCCCAGGTTCTCGCACTCGAAGCCGTAGAAGTGCCGGTTTCCGTCGGTGTTCGCCTCGTTGTCCCGGGGCAGTCTCTTCTCCGCGATGACCGCGCGCAGGACCTCGTCGTCGCCGAGTCCGGCGTGGTTGGCCCTGCCGTAGCCGACCAGATGCACCCTGCCGTCCTTGGTGACGACCCCGTGGCACAGCGGCCCCGGCAGCCCTTCGTACCCCTTGCGGCAGATGTCCACGGTGCGGGCGCTGCCCCTGGTGACCGTGTGGTGGATCATCACGCCGTGGACCGGACCCCACGGGCCCTTGTGGTTACGGTTGTGGTGCCGCCAGTCGCCGACCTCGACGACGGTGAGCCCCTCCGCCTTCAGGGCCTTGAGGAAACTGCCCGCGGACATGGGTGAGGCCATGGCCGACTCCTTCGCGCTGCGCGACGGCCGCCGGACGCGACCGCCTCGTACGGTGCTTCTACCGAAACGGAGCGGCCCTTACTGTCCGGCGGGCGGTGTTCGGTCCGTGTGCGAGCGGATCCGGACACCTCTCGCCCGGTCCGGAGCGCGGGAGGGGCGAGGGACCGCGACCTCGCGGTAGCCGGGGCAGGCCGCCGTTCATGCCCCGGCGGCCGGGGATCCATTCCCGCTCTTTCGTGTAATAGCACCAGCACGCTCGGTGAGGAAGGCTGGTCGTCGCACATCGATGCCGGGGCAAGCGTCCGGCATGACCGGGAGGGCAATTCCTTATGTCGGTAGGCGAAGAGGTCCGCACCGAGCAGACCAGGCCGCAGCAGAGTCTCGGCACGGCGGCCGCGCGGAACCTGGCCACCACGACCAAGTCCGTACCCCAGATGCAGGAGATCAGCTCCCGCTGGCTGCTGCGCACGCTTCCCTGGGTGGACATCCAGGGCGGCACGTACCGGGTGAACCGGCGTCTGACCTTCGCCGTGGGCGACGGCCGGGTGACGTTCGTGAAGACCGGGGACCGGGTCGAGGTCATCCCCGCGGAGCTGTGCGAACTGCCGGCCCTGCGCTCGTACGAGGACGAGGAGGTCCTCGCGGAACTCGCCCAGCGGTGCGAGCAGCGGGAGTTCGGCCCGGGAGAGGTGATCACCTCCTTCGGCGGGCAGGTCGACGAGGTCTACCTGCTCGCGCACGGCAGGGTGGAGAAGGTCGGCACCGGTCCGTACGGCGACGACGCGGTCCTCGGAGTCCTCGCGGACGGCGCCTACTTCGGCGACCACGCCCTGCTGGACGGGGACGCCATCTGGGAGTACACCGCCCGTACGGTCACCGCCTGCACGGTGCTCGTGCTGCCCCGCCAGGAGGTGGAACAGATCGCGGAGCGTGCCGACTCCCTGCGCGACCACCTGCGGCAGCGGCGCTCGATCCCCGCACAGCGCACCAACAAGCATGGCGAGAAGGCGATCGACCTCGCCGCCGGCCACAGCGGTGAGCCGGACATCCCGCACACCTTCGTCGACTACGAGGCCAGCCCTCGCGAGTACGAACTGAGCGTCGTCCAGACCGTGCTGCGCATCCACTCGCGCGTGGCCGACCTCTACAACCAGCCGATGAACCAGACCGAGCAGCAGATCCGGCTGACGGTCGAGGCGCTGAAGGAGCGCCAGGAGCACGAGCTCATCAACAACCGCGAGTTCGGCCTGCTGCACAACTGCGAGTACGACCAGCGACTCCAGCCGCACGACGGCGTGCCCGGCCCGGACGACCTGGACGAGCTGCTCAGCCGCCGGCGCGGCACCAAACTGCTCCTCGCCCACCCGCGGGCCATCGCGGCCATCGGACGCGAGCTCAACAAGCGCGGGCTCGTCCCCGAGACGATCGACATCGCCGGCAACCGCATCCCCACCTGGCGCGGTGTGCCCATCTACCCCTGCAACAAGATCCCGGTCACCGAGGCCCGTACGACCTCGATCATCGCGATGCGTACCGGAGAGGCGGACCAGGGCGTCATCGGTCTTCGGGCCGCCGGCATCCCGGACGAGATCGAGCCGAGCCTGTCGGTGCGCTTCATGGGCATCAACGAACAGGCCATCATCAAGTACCTGGTCACGGCCTACTTCTCGGCCGCGGTCCTCGTGCCGGACGCGCTCGGTGTCCTGGAGAACGTCGAGATCGGCCGCTGGCGGTGACTCCTGTTCCCCGAACGCCGTGTTCCCGCCGTCACGGGTGGGTACAGCCCGGGGGGACGAAGACGGACGCGTGGGGGAGGTGAGCCGGTGATGGAAGCTGGGCCGAGTGCCACCGATACGCCTCGTCCCACCGGAACCCTGGACCGGCACGGGCTCATCGGCGCACAGCGCGACAGTGAGCCGGGGCAGCCGTCCGCCGGGCCCGGTCCGGCGGTGGCGGACGGCAGCGATGCCGGGGAGTCCGAGGAACGGGAGGCGGTGACGCTGCTGCGTCGCTCCAGGGCCTCGGTCGATCCCGAACTGCGCTCCGCCATCGCGTCATTGCCCGCCACGATGCGCCGCATCGCGCTCTACCACTTCGGATGGCAGCACGCGGACGGCACGCCGGCGGCCGGGAACGCGGGCAAGGCGATCCGTCCCGCCCTCGTCCTCGTCTCGGCCGCCGCACTCGGCGGTCCGGTGGCCAGGGCGGCGGCGGTCCGGGCGGCGGCCGCGGTGGAGCTGGTCCACAACTTCACGTTGCTGCACGACGACGTGATGGACCGGGACACCACCCGCCGCCACCGGCCCACCGCGTGGACCGTGTTCGGCGATGCCGACGCGATCCTGGCAGGAGACGCCCTCCAGGCACTGGCCCTGCGGCTGCTCGCCGCGGACCCGCACCCGGCGTCCGCGGCGGCCGCCGCCCGGCTCGCGGACTGTGTCATGGAGCTGTGCGAGGGACAGCACGCGGACACCGCCATGGAACACCGTGGTCCGGGCGAGGTCACCCTGGAGGAGACGCTCGCGATGGCGGAGGCCAAGACCGGTGCGCTGCTCGGATGCGCCTGTGCCCTCGGGGCGCTGTACGCCGGCGCGGCCGACGAGGACGTCGAAGCGCTGGACGCCTTCGGCCGCGAGGCCGGGCTGGCCTTCCAGCTCATCGACGACGTCATCGGCATATGGGGCGACCCGGGCCGCACGGGCAAACCGGCCGGTGCGGATCTGGCCGCCCGCAAGAAGTCGCTGCCGGTCGTGGCCGCCCTCGGCTCCGGCACCCCCGAGGCCGCCGCGCTCGCCGAGCTGTACGCGACACCGTTCGTGGAGGGGGAGGAGGACCTGGAGCTCACCGCGCTGGCCGTGGAGCGGGCGGGCGGCCGGGACTGGGCCCAGGCCGAGGCGGCCGACCGGATGGCGCGGGCCATGCACGAGCTGGCCCGGGCGGTGCCCGAGCCGGAGGCGGCGGGCGGCCTGCTCGCCCTCGCCGAGTTCGTGACCCGGCGCAGTACCTGACCGGCCGCGGCCACGGTCGCGCAGGACACCGGAGCGCCCCGGCCCGGCCCCAGCCCGTACGGTTCGGGCGGGGCCGGGCCGCTGCCCGGATCGGGGCCGTGTGGCTATGAGGGGGCGGCGTAACTCCCGTACGGAGAACGACGGCCGGTGACCGGTGCGCCGGGTGGCATCGGGGGCCGGGGCGGGAAGGCCGCCGCAGGTGCGGCGGGACCGTGGTGACGAGCCGGCTCGCAAGCCCGACGAAGACCGCCGGGCTGCTGCACAGGGGCCATGAAAAGACCGCACCCGGTCCGTCATGGCCGCCGTGCTCGGCGGCCTGCGGGCCGGGTGCGGACAGGTGGGCAGTCAGACCCGCGAAAGTGCGGGTCGGGCGGCCTGGCCGGAGATCAGGCCTTCTTGGTCTCCCAGAAGATCTTGTCGATCTGGGCGATGTAGTCCAGGGCCTTCTGGCCGGTGGCCGGGTCGGTGGACGCCTTGGCGGCCGACAGGGCCTTCAGGGTGTCGTTGACCAGCTGGTGCAGCTCCGGGTACTTCTCGAAGTGCGGGGCCTTGAAGTAGTCGCTCCACAGCACGGAGACGTGGTGCTTCGCGAGCTCGGCGCGCTGCTCCTTGATGACCGTGGCACGCGCCTGGAAGTGCGGGTCGTCGTTGCCGGCCATCTTCTCCTGGACGGCCTTCACCGACTCCGCCTCGATGCGGGCCTGGGCCGGGTCGTACACGCCGCAGGGCAGGTCGCAGTGGGCGCTGACCGTGACCTTGGGGGCAAACAGGCGGGAAAGCATGGAGCATTCCTTCCTCGTGATCGTCTTCTCAGGGGGGACATTACTCCCTGGGAGGCTCGTTTTCGCGAGTGGCCCCGTGGGCTTAGGACAAAAGTCCGGGGTGAGACTGAGACTGGTGGAGGAATGACCGGGGAGGTGCCGGGTGATGCCGGAGTCGTCGCAGGAGACCGGGCGGGCGCGAGGGACGCTGCCGTTCGGGCCCGCCGAGGTGACCGGTCCGTCGATGGTGCCCACGCTGCACCACGGGGACCTGCTCCTCGTGCACTGGGGGGCCAGGGTCAGGCCGGGGGACGTGGTCGTGCTGCGGCATCCGTTCCAGCAGGACCTGCTCGTCGTCAAGCGGGCGGCGGAGCGGCGCGGGACCGGCTGGTGGGTGCTCGGGGACAACGCCTTCGCCGGCGGCGACAGCACCGACTACGGCACGGTTCCCGAGGACCTCGTGCTGGGCAGGGTGCGGTTCCGGTACCGGCCGCCGCGGCCCGGTCAGCGCTCGCCGCTCGCCGTGGTCCGCTGGGCCCTCTCGGCGCTCAGGCCGGTGCTGTCCGACCGGTCGGCCTCCAGGCGCTTGCGGGCGCGGTAGGCCGCCACGTTGGCGCGGGTGGCGCAGCGGTCGGAGCAGTAGCGCCGCGAGCGGTTGGTGGAGGTGTCCAGGTAGGCGTTGCGGCACGGGGGCGCCTGGCACAGGCCGAGGCGGTCCACGCCGTACTCGGTGAGGTGGAAGGCCAGGCCCATCGCGGCGATGGCGGCGAAACCGGCGGTCGCGTTGGACGGGTGGTCCGCCAGGTGCATGTGCCACAGCGGGCGGCCGTCGTCGTCGCGATGGTCGTGGCCGGAGATCTGCGGGCTCACGGGGAACTCCAGGAGCAGGGAGTTCAGGAGGTCCACGGCGAGTGTCTCGTCGCCCTCGTCGGCCGCCTCGAAGACCGCGCGCAGCCGTCCCCGCACCGAGCGGAATCGCGTGACATCGGAGTCGGTGGCCCGCCGGGCCGCCGACCGGTTGGCACCGAAGAGCTCCCGGACGGCCTCGACCGAGGTCAGGGAGTCCTGTCCCCGCGCCGGTTCCTCGGTGTTGACGAGGCGTACGGCGTAATCCGAGTAATAGGCCAGTTCCACTTGTAGTCCTTACGGAGGGGCTCTATGGTCGTGCCTGCGGTCAGGTAACAGCTGATCGTGCATACAGGGTATTACGTGTGTCGATGTGACGGAGGGGCTCGATGACGGACGCGGAGATCACCACGGCCGGTGCGGACTGGAACGCCTGGCAGGAGAGCTGGGACCGGCAGCAGGAGTGGTACATGCCGGACCGCGAGGAGCGCTTCCGGATCATGCTGGACATGGTCGAGGCCCTGACCGGACCGGCGCCGCGGGTGCTCGACCTCGCCTGCGGCACCGGCACCATCACCGCCCGGCTGCTCGCCCGATTCCCGGAGGCGGTCAGCACCGGTGTGGACCTGGATCCCGCGCTGCTCGCCATAGCCGAGGGCACCTTCGCGGGGGACGACCGGGTCTCCTTCGTCACCGCCGACCTCAAGGACCCCGACTGGCCGGCGAAGCTGCCGTACGACTCCTACGACGCCGTCCTGACCGCGACGGCCCTGCACTGGTTCCACGCCGAACCTCTCACGGCCCTCTACGGCCAGGTCGCGGAGCTGGTCCGCGACGGCGGTGTCTTCATGAACGCGGACCACATGATCGACGAGACGACGCCCCGGATCAACGCGGCGGAGCGCGCCCAGCGGCACGCCCGCATGGAGGAGGCCAGGCGGGGCGGGGCCCTCGACTGGTCCGAATGGTGGCAGCTCGCCGCGAAGGACCCCGTCCTCGCCGAGCCCACGGCCCGGCGTTTCGAGCTCTACGGCGAGCACGCCGACGGCGAGATGCCCTCGGCGGCCTGGCACGCGCGCGTGCTGCGCGAGAAGGGCTTCGGCGAGGTGCGGCCGGTGTGGTGCTCGCCGTCGGACACGCTGCTGCTGGCGCTCAAGTAGGAGCAGCGGGGAGGGCCGCATGCCGAGGGGGCGGTACGGAGATCCGTACCGCCCCCTCGGGCGGGCGCGTGTGCTCAGAGGACCTTGGAGAGGAAGGCCTTCGTCCGCTCGTGCTGCGGGTCGGTCAGCACGTCGCGCGGGTTGCCCGACTCGACCACCACGCCGCCGTCCATGAACACCAGGCTGTCGCCCACCTCGCGGGCGAAGCCCATCTCATGGGTGACCACGACCATCGTCATGCCGGACTCGGCCAGGTCGCGCATGACGTCGAGGACGTCACCGACCAGCTCCGGGTCCAGGGCCGAGGTCGGCTCGTCGAACAGCATCAGCTTCGGGTCCATCGCCAGGGCCCGCGCGATCGCGACCCGCTGCTGCTGGCCGCCGGAGAGCTGCGAGGGGTAGTTGCCGGCCTTGTCGGCCAGGCCCACGCGCTCCAGGAGCTGCATCGCGCGCTCCCTGGCCTGGCCCTTGGCGATGCCCTTGACCTGGACCGGTGCCTCCATGACGTTCTCGGCTGCCGTCATGTGCGGGAACAGGTTGAAGCGCTGGAAGACCATGCCGATGTCCCGGCGCTTGAGGGCTACCTCGCTGTCCTTGAGCTCGTAGAGCCTGTCGCCCTTCTGGCGGTAGCCGACGAGCTCCCCGTCGACGTAAAGACGTCCTGCGTTGATCTTCTCGAGGTGGTTGATACACCTGAGGAAGGTGGACTTGCCGGAGCCGGAGGGGCCGATGAGGCAGAACACCTCGCCGGTCCTCACCTCCAGGTCGATGCCCTTGAGGACCTCGACCGCTCCGAAGGACTTGTGGACGCCCTCGGCCTTCACCATGGCGTGGGAGGACTGCTTCATGCCGCGGCTCCCTTCGGGCGGCGCGTGGGCAGGACCGCGGCCCTGAGGCGCTGCAGCGGTGTCGGCGGCAGGGAGCGGCTCGACCCGCGGGCGTAGTGGCGCTCGACGTAGTACTGCCCGACGCTCAGGATCGAGGTCATGATCAGGTACCAGGCCGCGGCCAGGAAGTACATCTCGACCGGGGAGCCCGCGTTCTGGCCGATGTCCTGGGCCTGCTTGAAGAGGTCGTAGAACTGCACCGCCGAGACGAGCGAGGTCGTCTTCAGCATGTTGATGACCTCGTTGCCCGTCGGCGGCACGATGACCCGCATCGCCTGCGGGATCACGATCCGGCGCAGCGTCTTCGTGTGGCTCATGCCCAGGGCGTGCGACGCCTCGGTCTGCCCCTCGTCGACCGAGAGCAGACCGGCGCGGCAGATCTCGGCCATGTAGGCGGCCTCGTTGAGCCCCAGACCGAGCAGCGCTGTCAGCAGCGGCGTCATGAAGGACGACCAGTAGTCCTTGTAGACCGGGCCCAGGTTGATGTACTCGAACACCAGACCCAGGTTGAACCAGACGAAGAGCTGGACCAGGACCGGCGTGCCGCGGAAGAACCAGATGTAGAACCACGCGATGGACGAGGTCACCGGGTTCTTCGACAGCCTCATCACGGCGAGCAGGATGCCGCCGGCGATGCCGATCACCATCGAGAGCACCGTGAGGACCAGGGTGTTCCAGACGCCTTCGAGGATGCGGTCGTCGAAGAAGTAGTCGGGGATCGCACCCCAGTTGATCTTGCCTTGCGCGAAGGCGTAGACGACCGAGCCCAGAAGGGCGAGCGCGACGACCGCGGACACGTACCGTCCCGGGTGCCGGACCGGAACGGCCTTGATGGCCTCCGGTCCGGCGGGGGGCCTCGCGTCGGGACCGGTCGTCTTGTTGACGTCAACAGTCACGGATGGAGCCTTTCAGAGCCGCGTCGAACGGGACGGTTCAGGAGCCGCCGTTGATCTTGGCCTCGGTGACCGCGCCGTCCGCGACACCCCACTTGTCGACGATCTTCTTGTACTCGCCGCTGTCGATGACCGCCTGCATGGCCGCCTGGAGCGCGTCGCGCAGCTGGGTGTTGTCCTTGGCGACGGCGATGCCGTACGGGCCCGCCTCGACCTGGTCGCCGACGATCTCGAAGTACTTGCCGCCGCCGGAGTTCTTCACCGAGTACGCGGCGATCGGGAAGTCGGCGGAGACGACGTCGGCGCCCTTGGAGCGCATCCGGGTCTCGGCCTCGGGGTTCGTCGCGAAGTCCTCGATCTTCAGCGTGGCCTTGCCGTCCTTCTTGCACTTCGCCGCCTGTTCCTTGGCGAGGTCGTGGGAGAAGGTGTTGCGCTGGACCGCCATGGTCTTGCCGCACAGGTCGTCCCAGGTCTTGATGGACTGGTCGTCGCCCTTGTTGGTGTAGAGCGAGACGCCCGCGGTGAAGTAGTCGACGAAGTCGACGCCGGCGCCGACCTTCTTGCCGGTGTCGGAGTCGATTCCCTCCTGCCGGTCCTTGGTGTCGGTCATGGCCGACATGGCGATGTCGTAGCGCTTGGAGGCGAGACCGCCGATGAGGGTGTCGAACGTGGCGTTCTGGAACTCGAACTTCACGCCGAGCTGCTTGCCCATGGCGGCGGCGAGATCGGGGTCGATGCCGACGGTCCTGCCGGAGTCGTCCTTGAATTCGACCGGAGCGTAGGCGATGTCGGATCCGACCTTGATGACGCCCTTGTCACGTATCGCCTGCGGCAGCTTTTCGGCCAGCGGGGCGCTCGAAGCGGACCGGCTGTCGCCGCCGTCGTCGTTCTTCTTCTTGGTCTGGTCGCCGCATCCGGTGAGCAGCAGGGCGCCTGCGACCGCGATCGCACCGACCGCGGCTGGCCGGTACTGCGCGGCGGTCGTACGACGGGTGGAGCGTGCGGTCATGGTGGTTCCTCCGGCGGATGAGGGAGTTGCCGATGGGACGGGACGCCGGCCGGGGGACCGGCAGGCGCCGTGGGTCGACGGGAGCACACGCCTTCGAGTGCCGCGACCTCGTGTGATTACGGCATCTTGCCATTCGGACTCGGCCGTACAGGGGAGTCGTCATGTCAAAATCGGATAACGGGCGACCACCCGAACTGCACCAGGTCGGTACATCACGACCGAACCTTTGCGGGAATCGGTCTCCCCGACCGGAAGATCTTCGGACTTTCTCGTTATGTGGACACGGTTCGCGGGTGCGTGCCTCCGTTGAGGTGCTGTTTTCCGGGACTGTCAAGAGGTAAAGGGAAGTTGGCCGGATCCCCGGCTATGAGTCATGTCACCGGCATGCGGCGTGCGGCGTCCGGCATGTGAGCTTGCGCTTATCAGACTCGTCGCGGGGGGCGTCCGTCGGGTAAGAAGGTTCCTCACACCCCTCATCAGGGGCTCAGGGCGCGTGTGCGGCGCGCCCGTCGCGCAGGGGCCCATGCGGCATCAACGTGCCCATGTTCCTGCGCGGTGCCCGCCCGTTCCTCACCAGGAACGGACAAACCCTCAGACCATGAACACTTAAGGGGTAAGACAAAGTGGCAGCGGAGATCGTCAATCCTCGCAGCGACAACGACGCCGGTGCGGACCAGGAGACCGGGGCGGAGCCCCTCGACTCCTTCGATCCGGCGTTCGCGCTGCACCGCGGCGGCAAGATGGCTGTGCAGGCCACCGTGCCGGTCCGCGACAAGGACGACCTGTCCCTGGCGTACACGCCCGGCGTCGCGAAAGTGTGCAGCGCGATCGCCGAGCAGCCCGACCTCGTGCACGACTACACATGGAAGTCGTCGGTCGTGGCGGTCGTGACGGACGGTACGGCGGTTCTGGGCCTCGGGGACATCGGTCCCGAGGCATCCCTTCCGGTGATGGAAGGCAAGGCGATCCTTTTCAAGCAGTTCGGCGGCGTGGACGCGGTCCCGATCGCGCTGAACTGCACGGACGCCGACGACATCGTCGAGACGGTGGTGCGCCTCGCGCCCTCCTTCGGCGGAGTCAACCTGGAGGACATCTCGGCGCCGCGGTGCTTCGAGATCGAGCGCAAGCTCCAGGAGCGGCTGGACATCCCGGTCTTCCACGACGACCAGCACGGCACGGCGGTCGTGACGCTGGCGGCGCTGCGGAACGCGGCGCGGCTGAGCGGGCGGACGCTGGGCGAGCTGCGGGCGGTGATCTCGGGCGCGGGCGCGGCCGGTGTCGCCATCGCCAAGATGCTGGTCGAGGCCGGCATCGGGGACGTCGCGGTCACCGACCGCAAGGGCATCGTCTCGGCCGACCGGGACGACCTGACGTCCGTCAAGCAGGAGCTGGCCTCCTTCACCAACAAGGCCGGGCTGACGGGCTCGCTGGAGGCGGCCCTCGCGGGCGCCGACGTCTTCATCGGCGTCTCCGGCGGCACGGTGCCGGAGCCGGCGGTGGCCTCGATGGCCGAGGGCGCGTTCGTGTTCGCCATGGCCAACCCGAACCCCGAGGTGCACCCCGAGGTCGCGCACAAGTACGCGGCGGTCGTGGCGACGGGGCGGTCGGACTTCCCGAACCAGATCAACAACGTGCTGGCGTTCCCGGGCATCTTCGCGGGCGCGCTGCAGGTGCGGGCGTCCCGGATCACCGAGGGCATGAAGCTGGCGGCGGCCGAGGCGCTGGCCTCCGTCGTGGGTGACGACCTCGCGGCGGACTACGTCATCCCGTCCCCGTTCGACGAGCGCGTCGCGCCGGCCGTCACGGCGGCGGTGGCGGCGGCGGCCCGTGCGGAGGGGGTTGCGCGCCGGTGACGGTGTGATGCGTGTGGTGAACGGCCTCGCCCTGGTGGGCGGGGCCGTTCGCTGTGGGGGCCGGATACGTGGGCACCCGGCGTGGGTGCCGGGCGGGGCAGACGGTCCTTCCCGGCGTTGTGGGGTGCCCTCTCCCGCTCTCGGCTGCGCTCGAGCGGGAGAGGTGACCCCCACCGCCCACCCGTGCCGCCCCGGGGGGCCTCCCAGGCCGTTCAGGCACTGGGGGAGGCGCGGCCGCCCGCAGCGGCGGCAGGTCGCGCAGGGGGTGCGGCCGTGTGGCAAGAGGGGGAGTGTCACAGGGGTTTGTGGTTCCGGACGGCGGGGGTGGAACCTATCGTCGAGGCCATGTTCGCTGTCTACGCCGCCCGGATCGACCGCGACCAGCCGCTGAACGGCCTGGAGTCGGGGGAGCGCCCGGCCCCCGAGGCCCGCCCCGGCTGGAGCGTCGTCGATGTCCGGGCCGCCTCCCTCAACCACCACGACCTGTGGTCCCTGCGCGGCGTCGGGCTCCCGGAGGACCGGCTGCCGATGATCCTCGGCTGCGACGCGGCCGGTGTCGACGCCGACGGCAACGAGGTCGTCCTGCACTCCGTGATCGGCCAGACCGGTCACGGCGTCGGCCCCCGGGAGCCCCGCTCCATCCTCACCGAGCGTTATCCGGGGACGTTCGCCGAACAGGTCGCCGTGCCGACCTGGAACATCCTGCCCAAGCCGAAGGAGCTCTCCTTCGAGGAGGCCGCCTGTCTGCCGACCGCCTGGCTGACTGCCTACCGGATGCTGTTCACCAACGCCGGGGTGCGTCCAGGCGACTCGGTGCTGGTGCAGGGTGCCGGCGGCGGGGTCGCCACGGCCGCGATCGTGCTCGGCAGGGCCGCGGGGCTGCGGGTCTTCGCCACCAGCCGGGACGAGGCCAAGCGGAAGCGGGCTCTGGAGCTGGGCGCCGTGGAGGCCGTCGATCCGGGCGCGCGGCTGCCGCAGCGGGTCGACGCCGTCATCGAGACCGTGGGCGCCGCGACCTGGTCGCACTCGGTGAAGTCGCTGCGCCCGGGCGGCACGCTCGTCATCTCCGGTGCCACCAGCGGCGACCGGCCCTCCCACGCCGAGTTGACCCGGATCTTCTTCCTGGAGCTCAAGGTCGTCGGCTCCACGATGGGCACCAAGGACGAGCTGGAGGACCTGCTGTCCTTCTGCGCCGCCACCGGTGTCCGCCCCGTCATCGACGAGGTGCTGCCGCTGGACCGGGCCCGGGAGGGCTTCGAGCGGATGGCGTCCGGCGAGCTGTTCGGCAAGATCGTGCTCAGCGGGCTCTGATACCTCCTTGCGACCGTGCGCGGCGGGTCCGGTTCTCCGGGCCCGCCGTTCGTGCTCCCACGATGTCAACAGAGGTTGACAGACCCAATGTGTCAACCTATGTTGACGGTATGAGTGAAGCAACGGATCTCGCCGCACGTGCGGGTGACCGTGACCCCCGGGTCGGGCTGCGGGCCGTCGCCGCGCTCCGCAGGCTCCTGGAGCAGCTGGAGTCGGTGCAGGTGCGCAGCGCGCGCAACCAGGGCTGGTCGTGGCAGGAGATCGCCACGGAGCTGGGGGTCAGCAGGCAGGCCGTGCACAAGAAATACGGGAGGCATTGATGTTCGAGCGGTTCACGAAGGATGCCCGTGCCGTGGTCCGGGGGGCCGTCGAGCACGCCGAACGGACGCAGGCGCAGACCGTCGGCGCCGAGCACCTGCTGCTCGCCCTGCTGGACCAGGAGGGCGGCCGCGCCTCGACCGCGCTGGCGGCGCTCGGAGCGGACGAGGGCAGGGAGTCGGTACGCCGGGGCCTGGAGGAGGCGCGGCGGCGGGCCGGTCTGTCGCAGGCCGAGACCGACGCCCTCGCGGGGCTGGGGATCGACGTATCGGAGATCGTCGCCCGGGTGGAGGAAGCCCACGGCGTCGGCGCGATGTCCGGTGACCGGAAGGACAAGCGGTGGTGGTCCGGTCAGCGTAGCTTCGGCCGGGACGCCAAGGAGGTGCTGGAGAAGGCCCTGCGCGTCGCCGTCGCCCGGCGTGACCGGCACATCGGCGACGAGCACATCCTGCTGGCCCTCACCGTCCGCCCCGGTGTGCCCGCCGAGGTGCTGGCCGACCGCGGGGTCACCCACGAGTCTCTGACCAGGGTGCTCGGCGGCGGGGGAGAGGCCTGCGCCTGATCCGGACGGGCCCCTGCCCCCGGAAGCCGTCGACGTCAGACCTTCGGAGACCGCAGTATCGCCCCGATGCGGGCCGCCGCTGCCGACAGTTCACGGCGGGCGTCGTGGAGCTGGTCGGCCGTGACACCGTGGTCGCGGGCCGTGTCGCGGATGTCGTCCCGGAAACGGTCCAGCAGCCGCTCCAGGTCGCGGGCCGGGTCCCCGGTCGAGTCGGTCGTGTCCTCCTCGGCCCACGCCGGGACGTAGTCCGCCGGGAAGTCCTCCGGGGTGGCGGAGTACTCGGGCGGGGAGGCGGACGGACCCGTCCCGGGGCGTCCGAAGCCCCATTCCCTGCCGAAGTCCTTCCCGAAATCCTTGCCGAACTCACCGACCTCCTTGGCCAGTTCGCTCAGGCCCTCGCGAAGCCCCGTCGGCCAGTCCCCCCGCGCGAAGTGGCTCTGCACCTGCTCCTGGACCCGCTGGGCGATGCGCTGGACCTCCTCCTGCGCCTGGGCACGTGCCCGCTCCTGGGCCTCCTTCGCCTGACGCCGGGCCCGCTGGGCCTCGTCACGGGCGCGGCGGCTCTCGTCCTTGGCGCGGCGGGCCTGTTCCTTCCACTCCTGCTTGACCCGCCGCATCTCCTCCTTCGCGGCCTGCCAGGCCTCCTTGTCGCCCAGCACCGCGGCGTCGCCGAAGCCGAAGCTCCCCTCGCCCTCGGGGTCCGTGCCGGCACCCCGGCGGGCCGCTGCCCGCATCTCCCGGCGCAGGTCACCCGCGGCTCCGCGTACATCGGCCCGGATCTCGGCGGCGAGTTCGGCGACCGAATCCCGGATCTCGACCTCCAGGTCGGCGAGTTCGCCGCTGCGGTCGGCGAGTTCGGCCCGGCCCGCGTCGGTGATGGCGTACACCTTGCGGCCGCCCTCGGTGGTGTGGGTGACCAGGCCCTCGGCCTCCAGCTTGGCCAGGCGCGGGTACACCGTGCCCGCCGACGGCGCGTACAGGCCCTGGAAGCGCTCCTCGAGGAGCCGGATCACCTCGTAGCCGTGGCGGGGGGCCTCGGCCAGCAACTTCAGCAGATACAGGCGGAGGCGCCCGTGGGCGAAGACGGGGGACATGTCAGAGCACCTTCTTGTCGGTCGTGCCGTCGGCCGGGGAGCCGGTGACGTCGTGATCCCGGCCGGAAGCGGAGTTGTCCTCCGGCTCGTGCCGCGTGTCGCCCACCGGTCCGGCGTCCGCCGGATGCGGTTCCGGTCCCGGCTCCCACGGGGTGTCCTCGGACGGGGGCCGGCGGAGCAGGGCGATGGAGCCGGAGACCGTGGTGGCCTTGAGACGGCCGTTGCCCGCGCCGAGCCGGCCGGTGATCCGCTTGGCGCCCCACTGGCCGGACACCCGGAGGTCCTCGAAGGCGTTGGAGACCGCGCCGCTCGCGGTGCTCGCCTCCACCTCGGCGTCGGCGGGCTGGGGCAGCCGGATGGCGATCTCGCCGGACACGCTGGTCAGGCTGATGTCCGTGGGCCGCCCGGCCGGGTCGAGGTCGACGATCATCGAGCCGCTCATCGAGTCCGCCCTGACGGAGGAGCCGGCCTCCACCACGGTCAGGTCGCCGGAGACGGAGTGGAAACGGAGGTCCCCGTCTATCGCCTGCGCCTCCAGACTGCCGGACACCGTGTCGGCGCGGACCGGGCCCGCGAGGCGCACCAGGGTGGTGTCCCCGGTCACGCCCTTCACCTCGGTGCCTCCTTCGACACCGGAGACGACGGCCGCGGCACCGACGACGCCCACCTCCACGCGGGCGCGGGCGGGGACGGCCAGGGACACCACCGCGCTGCGGCGCCAGCCCTTGCGGTCGAGCCACTTGAGGAAGCCCTTCCAGGGCAGGTCCTCGTAGGCCACCGTGAGCGTGCCGTCCCGGTGGGTCACGATCAGGGGAGGACCCTCGATCCCGGACACCTCGAGGCGGGCGGAACTCTCGTCCGTACCGACGACGTTCACTGTTCCGTTGACGATGCGCACCTGGAGCTCGCTCACAGGCTCGTCGAAGGTGAACTTCCCGGGCTCCGCGACGGACCACTCGGACATGGTGCAGACCTCCTGGCCGAACGCGCCATATCGCGTCCTCCGCTATTCACGATATGTCGTGGGTGGGGAAAGTCAAGACACTCGTTCCGGTGACCTGTGAGCGAGCGGGAGGCCGGTGCGCGGACATGCCGACGGACGGCCCCGCCGCCGGACGGGCCGACATGGGCCCGTCCGGCTCGCGCGGGCCGGTGAGGGAGAGAGGGCGGTGTCAGGAGAGGGGGGAGCGGCAACGGGCGGGACCGGTGACTCCGCCCGCCCGTGGTGGGGCCGGTTCCTACTCGTCGTCCTCGTCGTCCAGCCGCGCCAGCCATGTCGCCAGCCGCTCCACCGGCACCTCGAAGTCCGGGTTGAGGTCGACGAAGGTGCGCAGCTGCTCGGCGAGCCACTCGAAGGTGACCTCTTCCTCGCCGCGCCGCTTCTCCAGTTCCTCGATGCCGCGGTCGGTGAAGTACAACGTGCTCTCCGTCGGAAGGGTCGACTGGGTCGAACGGGTCGGACATGGGCGTCGCTACCAGGATAGGCGGGGGCGGCACCCCCTCTTTCCGCCCTGCGCGGGAGCATGCGGAAGGGCCCGGTCCGCGTTCACCGAACGCGGACCGGGCCCTTCACAACAGCTCACAACGGGCCGGGCCCGAGGGCTCAGGCCTCGAACACCTCACGCACCAGCTGCTCCTGCTCGGCCTGGTGCCGCTTGGCGGAACCGACGGCCGGGGACGAGCTGTGCGGGCGCGAGATGCGGCGCAGGCGCTCGCCGTGCGGGACGTCGGCGCCGACCGCCAGGTCCAGGTGGTCGATCAGGTTGAGCGCGATGAACGGCCACGCGCCCTGGTTCGCCGGCTCCTCCTGGGCCCACAGGTACTTCTCGGCGTTCGGGTACTTGGCGATCTCCGCCTGGAGCTCGGCACCCGGCAGCGGGTACAGGCGCTCGATGCGGATGATGGCCGTGTCCGTGACACCGCGCTTCTTCCGCTCGGCCTCCAGGTCGTAGTAGACCTTGCCGGCGCAGAAGACGACCTTCCGGACCGCGGACGCCTCGACCGAGTCGTCGCCGATGACCGGCTGGAAGCGGCCCGTCGTGAACTCCTCCGCCTTCGAGGCCGCCGCCTTCAGGCGCAGCATCGACTTCGGGGTGAAGACGACCAGCGGCTTGTGGTGCGGGTTGTGCACCTGCCACCGCAGGAGGTGGAAGTAGTTCGCCGGCGAGGTCGGCATCGCGACCGTCATGTTGTTCTGGGCGCAGAGCTGGAGGAAACGCTCCGGGCGGGCCGAGGAGTGGTCCGGGCCCTGGCCCTCGTAGCCGTGCGGGAGGAGCAGGACCACCCCGGAGGTCTGGTTCCACTTCTGCTCCGCCGACGAGATGAACTCGTCCACGACCGTCTGCGCGCCGTTGACGAAGTCGCCGAACTGCGCCTCCCACATGACCAGGGCCTCGGGGCGGGCCAGCGAGTAGCCGTACTCGAAGCCCATCGCCGCGTACTCGGACAGCAGGGAGTTGTAGACGTTGTACCGGGCCTGGTCCTCGGACAGGTACAGCAGCGGCGTGAACTCCTCGCCCGTCTCGCGGTCGATGATGACCGCGTGGCGCTGGCCGAAGGTGCCGCGCTGCGAGTCCTGGCCCGCCAGGCGCACCGGCACGCCCTCCAGCAGGAGGGAGCCGACGGCGAGGGTCTCGCCCATGCCCCAGTCGATCGTGCCGTCCTCGACCATGGCCGCCCGGCGCTGCAGCTGCGGCAGCAGGCGCGGGTGGACGGTGACGTGGTCGGGGATGTTGACCTGGGACTCGGCGATCCGCTTGACGACCTCGGCGGAGACCGCGGTGTTCACGGCGACCGGGAACTCGGCCTGCGGCTCGGAGGGCTCCACGGCCGAGGGCTGGGAGGTGGCCTCGCGGACCTCGGTGAAGACCTTCTCCAGCTGGCCCTGGTAGTCCTGCAGCGCCTGCTCGGCCTCCTCCAGGGTGATGTCGCCGCGGCCGATCAGGGACTCGGTGTAGAGCTTGCGCACCGAGCGCTTGCGGTCGATCAGGTCGTACATCAGCGGCTGGGTGAAGGCCGGGTTGTCGGACTCGTTGTGCCCGCGGCGGCGGTAGCAGATGAGGTCGATCACCACGTCCTTGTTGAACGCCTGACGGAACTCGAAGGCCAGGCGCGCGACGCGCACGACGGCCTCCGGGTCGTCGCCGTTCACGTGGAAGATCGGGGCCTCGATCATGCGGGCCACGTCCGTCGCGTACATGGAGGAGCGCGAGGACTCGGGGGCCGCGGTGAAGCCGACCTGGTTGTTGATGACGATGTGGACCGTGCCGCCGGTGCGGTAGCCCCGCAGCTGCGACATGTTCAGGGTCTCGGCCACCACGCCCTGGCCCGCGAAGGCCGCGTCGCCGTGGATCGCCACCGGCAGGACGGTGAAGTCCGTGCCGCCCTTGTTGATGATGTCCTGCTTGGCGCGCGCGACGCCCTCCAGGACCGGGTCCACCGCCTCCAGGTGCGAGGGGTTGGCCACCAGCGAGACGCGGATCTGGTCGCCGTCCAGGCCGGTGAAGGTGCCCTCGGCGCCCAGGTGGTACTTCACGTCGCCGGAGCCGTGCATCGACTTCGGGTCGAGGTTGCCCTCGAACTCGCGGAAGATCTGCGCGTACGACTTGCCGACCACGTTGGCCAGCACGTTCAGCCGGCCGCGGTGGGCCATGCCGATGACGACCTCGTCCAGGCGGGACTCGGCGGCCGAGTCCAGCACGGCGTCCAGCAGCGGGATGACGGACTCGCCGCCCTCCAGGGAGAACCGCTTCTGGCCGACGTACTTGGTCTGCAGGAAGGTCTCGAAGGCCTCCGCCGCGTTCAGCCGGCGCAGGATGCGCAGCTGCTCCTCGCGCTCCAGCTTGGAGTGCGGGCGCTCCACGCGGTCCTGGATCCACTTGCGCTGCTTGGGGTCCTGGATGTGCATGAACTCGATGCCGGTGGTGCGGCAGTACGAGTCGCGCAGCACGCCGAGGATGTCGCGCAGCTTCATCATCGACTTGCCGGCGAAGCCGCCGACGGCGAACTCGCGCTCCAGGTCCCACAGGGTGAGCCCGTGCTCGGTGATGTCCAGGTCGGGGTGCTTGCGCTGCTGGTACTCCAGCGGGTCGGTGTCGGCCATGACGTGGCCGCGGACCCGGTAGGAGTGGATCAGCTCGAAGACGCGGGCGGCCTTGGTGACGTCGTCGTCGTGCGAGGCGTCGATGTCCTTGAGCCAGCGGACCGGCTCGTAGGGGATGCGCAGCGCCTCGAAGATCTCGTCGTAGAAGCCGTTCTCGCCGAGGAGGAGGTTGGCGACCTGGCGCAGGAACTCGCCGGAGGCGGCGCCCTGGATGACCCGGTGGTCGTAGGTCGACGTGAGCGTCATGACCTTGGAGATGCCGAGCTTGTTCAGGGTGTCCTGGGAGGTGCCCTGGAACTCCGCCGGGTAGTCCATGGAGCCGACGCCCATGATGACCGACTGACCGGGCATCAGACGCGGCACGGAGTGGACGGTGCCGAGGCCGCCCGGGTTGGTCAGGGAGACGGTGACGCCGGTGAAGTCGTCCATCGTCAGCTTGCCCTCGCGGGCGCGGCGGACGATGTCCTCGTAGGCCTGCCAGAACTCGAAGAAGTTCATGGTCTCGGCCTTCTTGATCGCCGCGACGACCAGCTGGCGGTCGCCGTTGGGCTTGACCAGGTCGATGGCGAGACCGAGGTTGACGTGCGGCGGCTTGATCAGCGTCGGCTTGCCGTCCTTCTCGCCGAACGCGTAGTTCATCGCCGGCATGGCCTTGATGGCCTGCACCATCGCGTAGCCGATCAGGTGCGTGAAGGAGATCTTCCCGCCCCGGGCGCGCTTGAGGTGGTTGTTGATGACGATGCGGTTGTCGAACAGCAGCTTCACCGGGACGGCGCGCACGGACGTGGCCGTGGGCAGCTCCAGGGAGGCGTTCATGTTCTTGGCGACCGCGGCGGCCGGGCCGCGCAGCGTCACCAGCTCGGGACCCTCGGGGGCCTCCTTGGCCGGCTCGGCCTTCGCCTTCGCCTGCGGCTTCGCGGCCTGCTGGGCGGCGGGCTTCGCGGCCGGAGAAGCCGGAGCGGCCGGGGCCGCGGCGGCGGGCTGGGCCGCCGGCTTCGCGGGGGCGGCGGCCTGCGGGGGAGCCGCCGGGGCCTGGGCCGGGGCGGGCTGCGCCGGAGCGGCGGGGGCGGGAGCCTGAGCCCGGGGCGCCGGAGCGGCCTGCGGAGCGGCGGCGGTGCCCGTGGTCGTCGCGGAGCCGGCCGCGGCCTGGGCTGCGGGCGCCCCTGGCTTGTAGTCGGCGAAGAAGTCCCACCAGGCGCGATCCACGGAGTTCGGGTCCTGGAGGTACTGCTGATAGATCTCGTCGACGAGCCATTCATTGGCACCGAAGGCCGCCGCGGGGTTCTTGCCCGCTTGGTCGGTGTCGGTCGAGATGCTCGAGTTACTGGGGGACTGTGGCGACACGGCGAGAACCGCCCTCTTCCGCTTCACAAGGTGGTGGACAGCGGGAATCAAGGCTACGCCTCCCCGGCCCGGAAGGTCAGACCGGGCCCGTTCAACGTCGCGTAAGTCACATCGTGAACGGTGTTTCGGTGCTGGAAATGGCGGGAAACAAGCGAGGTTCTGTGGCGTCCGGGAAGGGGAGAGCCAGGCCTGGCGCGCAGTGGCCGCGGCCCTGTGCCTGATCACACGCGTCCGTGGGGACGAAAGCTTGTGGATCTTGAGGCTCCGCTTCGAACCCTACGTCAACTCGGCGTGGAAGACGGTCCCGGAAGAGTGATGAGGATCCGGCATCCCCGCTCGGATTCGGCCACTCCGATCCGGCCGCCGTGCAGATCCACCGCCCAGCGCGCGATCGCGAGGCCGAGACCGGTGCCGCCGTCGCTGCCCGGACCGTGCGGCCGGGCCACCGCCCCCCGGTTGAACCGCTCGAACACCCGTCGCCACTCCGAGCGCGGGATGCCGGGACCCTCGTCCAGGACCTCCAGCTCGAGGGACTCCGGCTCCGCCCCGGCCCGCGCCCTGACCGTCACCCGGCCGTGCGGCGGGCTGTGCTTGACCGCGTTGTCGATGAGGTTGGCGACCACCTGGTGGATGCGCTCGGGGTCGGCGTGGGCGGTCAGGCCGGACGGGAACACGTCGAGGGCCAGGTGCACGTCGGTACGCGTGTGGCTGCCGGAACCGGAGGCGATGCCGGCGCGCGCCGAGGCCACCATGTTGGCCTCCTTCAGCACGCCCGCCAGGTACGGCCACACCTCGAAACGCCGCTTCTTCAGCGGGACGACGCCGTTGTCCAGCCGGGACAGGTCCAGCAGCGTCTCCACCAGCCGGCCGAGCCGTTCCGTCTGCCTGAGCGCGGTCCGCATGGTCTCCGGGTCGGCCTCGGTGACGCCGTCGACGATGTTCTCCAGCACCGCGCGCAGGCCCGCGATGGGGGTGCGCAGCTCGTGCGAGACGTTCGCCACCAGCTCCTTGCGCTGGAGGTCCTGGGCCTCCAGGTCGTCGGCCATGCGGTTGATGGTGACGGCCAGGTCGCCCAGCTCGTCGCGGCGGTTCTCGCGCACCCGGCGCGTGTAGTCGCCGTGCGAGATGGACCGGGCCACGGCGTTCATCTCGTCCAGCGGCGCGGTCAGCGAGTGCGCCACGAACTGCGTGATCAGCAGCGTGGCGATCATCGAGAAGACCGTGATGAAGCGCAGCTCCGTCTTGGTGTGCACCGCGATCACCGACAACCCGGTGGTGATCAGCACCGACGTGACGACCAGCGCGCCCAGCTTGGTCTTGATCGAGAACGGGCGTACGCCGGCCCAGGGTCTCCCGGGGCTCCTGCGTGCGGCTTCCCGCCCCTCGCTCACGGCGCCGGTGTCTCCAGCGCGTAGCCCACGCCGTGCACGGTGCGGATGCGCTCGGCGCCGATCTTGCGGCGCAGCGCCTTGATGTGACTGTCGACGGTCCGGGTGCCGGAGGCGTCCGCCCAGTCCCACACCTCGGCCAGCAGCTGCTCGCGGGAGAGCACCGCGCGGGGGGTGTTCGCCAGGCACACCAGCAGGTCGAACTCGGTGGGGGTGAGGTGGACGTCCTCGCTGCGCACCCGTACCCGGCGCTGGGCGTGGTCGATCTCCAGCTCGCCGAGGCGCAGGGTGCCGCCGCGCGGCGTCGAGGCGGCCACGACGGCCCGCTCGACCCTGCGCAGCAGCACGTGCACACGCGCGGCCAGTTCGCGCATCGAGAACGGCTTGGTCATGTAGTCGTCGGCGCCCACGCCGAGCCCGACCAGCATGTCCGTCTCGTCGTCGCGCGCGGTGAGCATCAGCACCGGCACCGGCCGCTGCGCCTGCACGCGCCGGCAGACCTCCAGGCCGTCGAAGCCGGGCAGCATGATGTCGAGGATCAGCAGATCGGGCTGCCATGCCTCGGCCGTGTCGACGGCGGCGGGGCCGTCGCCCGCCGTTTGCACCAGGAACCCCTCGGCGCGCAGGCGGGTGGCGATGGCTTCCATGATCGTCTGGTCGTCCTCGACCACCAGTACCCGGCGCTGTGCGCCCTGGGTGGCCGCCGCCGAACCGTTGTGGGAGGTCTGTGTCTGCTCCATCGCCCGCCCCTGAGGTGTGCTTTCCGGAATCCGTGGGGTGATCCCATGACTGCGCCCGGCGCGTGAACGACCGGCGCCAGGGCAGCAGCGTACGGGGATTCGCCGCGGCTTTGCTATCCAGCCCGGACGGCGAGGTGGACGACGTCCGGAACGCCCCGGGCAACGGGGATCTCTTCGGTACGCACCCGTGGGAACCCGGCATTACGCAAGGTTTCTTCGAATTCCGGAGAGGGCTGCGCGGACCATACGGCGAGTACCCCGCCGGGGGTCAACACCCTTGCGCAGCTTGCGATTCCGGCCGCTGAGTACAGTCCGTCGTTGTCCTCGGTGACGGTCCAGTCGGGGCCGTTGTCGATGTCGAGGCACAGCGCGTCGTACGTGGCGGAAGTCTCATTGACGTACGCGACCAGATCCGCCTCCACGACCTCCGTGCGCGGGTCGGCGAGGGCTGTGGCGGACACCTCGGCCAGCGGTCCGCCGCGGTGCCAGTCGACGACCGCGCGCTCGCGCTCGACGACCGTGATCCGGCCCCAGCGGGGGTCGGCGGCCGCGTGTGCGAGCGAGAAGCCGACGCCGAGCCCGCCGATCAGCAGGCGCGGTGCCGGGCGCCCGTCGAGCGCCTCGGCCGCCGCGTCCACGAGGCGGCGCTCCGAGCGTCCGTCGGAGGTGTCCATCAGGAAGCAGCCGTTCGCGATGATCTGCAGCAGTGCCCCGTGCCGGCGCAGGACGACCTCGCCGTACGGGCCCTCGCGACGGTCCAGGACTTCCGGGGTGTCGTAGGAGTCGTAAGAGGTGATGGGCATCGGCCCATCCTGGCACTCGCCGCACCGCCGTGTGACCGGACGGGGAGGGGCGGCGACCGGGGACGTCCGATTGATCGCTCTCGGCGAACAGGTGGTGGGGAACAATCGCCGATCGCCAAGCATTGAGTCGGCATAACTCAACTTGAATGCCGAAGGGGAGATCATGGCTGCTGAGTCCGCCGACGTCACACCGCTCACCCTGCCCGTGCTGCCGCTCGACGACGAGGTCGTGCTGCCGGGGATGGTCGTCCCCCTGGACCTGAGCGACTCCGAGGTACGGGCCGCGGTGGAGGCCGCCCAGGCCGCCGCCGGGTCCGAGCCGGGAAAGCCCCGGGTCCTGCTCGTCCCCCGCATCGACGGCACGTACGCGAGCACCGGCGTGCTCGGCACCGTCGAGCAGGTCGGGCGGCTGGCCGACGGCGACCCCGGGGCCCTGATCCGGGGCCGGGGCCGGGTCCGGATCGGCGCCGGCACCACCGGCCCCGGCGCCGCGCTGTGGGTCGAGGGCGTGCGGACCGAGGAGAGCGTGCCCGATCCGCTGCCCGGCCAGGTCGCCGAACTCGTCAAGGAGTACAAGGCGCTGGCCACCGCCTGGCTGCGCAAGCGGGGCGCCTGGCAGGTCGTGGACCGGGTCCAGGCCATCGACGACGTCTCCGCGCTCGCCGACAACTCCGGTTACTCGCCCTTCCTCACCACCGAGCAGAAGGTCGAGCTGCTGGAGACCGCCGACCCGGTCGCCCGCCTGAAGCTCGCCACCCAGCAGCTGCGCGACCACCTCGCCGAGCAGGACGTCGCCGAGACCATCGCAAAGGACGTCCAGGAGGGCGTCGACAAGCAGCAGCGGGAGTTCCTGCTGCGCCGTCAGCTCGAGGCCGTGCGCAAGGAGCTGCGCGAACTCAACGGCGAGAAGGAGGGCGAGGAGTCCGACGACTACCGCGCCCGCGTCGAGGCCGCCGACCTGCCCGGGAAGGTCCGTGAGGCCGCGCTCAAGGAGGTCGACAAGCTGGAGCGGGCCTCCGACCAGTCGCCCGAGGGCTCGTGGATCCGCACCTGGCTCGACACGGTCCTGGAGATGCCGTGGAACGAGCGGACCGAGGACGCCTACGACATCCAGGGCGCCCGGGCCGTCCTCGACGCCGAGCACGCGGGCCTGGAGGACGTGAAGGAACGGATCGTCGAGTACCTCGCGGTGCGCAAGCGCCGCGCCGACCGGGGGCTCGGCGTCGTCGGCGGCCGGCGCGGCGGCGCGGTCCTGGCCCTGGTGGGCCCGCCCGGCGTCGGCAAGACCAGCCTCGGCGAGTCCGTCGCGCACGCGATGGGCCGCAGGTTCGTCCGGGTCGCCCTCGGCGGCGTCCGCGACGAGGCCGAGATCCGCGGCCACCGCCGCACCTACGTCGGCGCGCTGCCCGGCCGGATCGTGCGGGCGGTCAAGGAGGCCGGTTCCATGAACCCGGTGGTCCTCCTGGACGAGATCGACAAGGTCGGCTCCGACTTCCGGGGCGACCCGGCCGCCGCCCTGCTGGAGGTCCTCGACCCGGCGCAGAACCACACCTTCCGGGACCACTACCTGGAGGTCGAGCTCGACCTGTCCGACGTCGTCTTCCTGGCCACCGCCAACGTGCTGGAGGCGATCCCGGAGGCGCTGGCCGACCGCATGGAGGTCGTGCGGCTGGACGGCTACACCGAGGACGAGAAGGTCGTCATCGCCCGTGACCACCTGATCCCGCGCCAGCTGGAGCGGGCCGGCCTGGGCGAGGACGAGGTCACGATCGACGAGGGCGCGCTGCGCAGGCTGGCCGGCGAGTACACGCGGGAGGCGGGCGTGCGGACCCTGGAGCGGTCCGTCGCGCGGCTGCTGCGCAAGATCGCGGCCCAGCACGAACTGGGCGAGCGGGAGCTGCCGTTCACCGTGACCGACGGCGACCTGCGCGATCTGATCGGCCGGCCGCACCACGTGCCCGAGTCCGCGCAGGACCCGGCCGAGCGGCGCACCTCGGTGCCGGGCGTGGCCACCGGCCTCGCGGTCACCGGCGCGGGCGGCGACGTGCTGTACGTCGAGGCCTCGCTGGCTGACCCGGAGACGGGCGCGGCCGGTCTGACCCTGACCGGTCAGCTCGGCGACGTGATGAAGGAGTCCGCGCAGATCGCGCTGAGCTTCCTGCGCAGCCACGGCGCCGAGCTGGAGCTCCCGGTGGGCGACCTGAAGGACCGGGGCGTGCACATCCACTTCCCGGCGGGCGCGGTCCCCAAGGACGGCCCGAGCGCCGGCATCACGATGACCACGGCGCTGGCCTCGCTGCTGTCGGGCCGGCTGGTCCGCACGGACGTGGCGATGACCGGTGAGGTCTCGCTGACCGGGCGGGTGCTGCCGATCGGCGGGGTGAAGCAGAAGCTGCTCGCGGCGCACCGGGCGGGCGTCACCACGGTGATCATCCCCAAGCGCAACGAGCCCGACCTGGACGACGTCCCGGCGGAGGTGCTGGACAAGCTGGACGTCCACGCCGTCACCGACGTCCGGCAGGTCCTGGAGCTGGCGCTGACGCCGGCGACCAGCGGGGCGGAGCCGGAGGTCCCGGTCGCGGCGTGAGGGGCGCGTGGCCGGACGGGCACGGGAAAGGGCCCGGACTCCGCGCGGAGTCCGGGCCCTCGCCGCACGCGCCGTGCTCGTCAGCCGGTCGCGAGCGCCCGGACGCGGTCCAGGGCCCCGTTGAACTTGTTGTGGTCCCCGACCGTCGGGCCGGTCGAGGTGTACTGCCACATCGTGTAGTACGACCAGCCCGCCGGCAGCGTGCCCACCGTCGAGGCGTACCGCGCGATCCACAGCGGGTTGTTCGCCGCGAAACCGCCGTAGTTGCCGGTGCACTGGGTCCACCAGCTGGTGGCCGTGTAGATCACGGCGTCCCGGCCGGTGCGGGCCTTGTAGGTGTTCAGGAAGTCGCGGATCCAGGAGACCATCTGGCTCTGCGTCTTGCCGTAGCAGGTGGCCCCGTACGGGTTCCACTCGATGTCCAGCGCGCCCGGCAGGGTCTTGCCGTCGCGCGACCAGCCGCCCCCGTTGTCGACGAAGAAGTTGGCCTGGGCGGCGCCGCTCGTCGTGTCCGGCGTGGCGAAGTGGTACGCCCCGCGGATCATGCCGACGTTGTACGAGCCGTTGTACTGCTGGGCGAAGTAGGGGTTCTCGTAGTAGGTCCCCTCGGTGGCCTTGACGTAGGCCCACCTGACCCCGCTGTTCCACAGGGTCGACCAGGCGACGTTGCCCTGGTGGCTGGAGACGTCCACGCCCTCCGTCTGGACGGCGCGGCTGCCGATGGGCGTGCCGTGCCGGCCGTCGTGCTCCACGACGCCCATGCCCATGTGGGCGGACCCGCGCGGCGGGGTGTCGGCGGCCGACGAGGAGTGGGCGGGGGCGGTGAACAGCAGGGAGAACGCGGCGAGCAGAGTCCCGGCGACGGCGAAGCGCCGTCCGCGGGCCGATCCCGGTCTGTGCACGGGCATGTCGTGCCTCCGATGGCTCGGTGGTGCTCGGTGGGGATGCGCGGGCGGGGAGAGACCCGGCGGGGCACACACGACAAGCTGGCGTGCGCATGCCATCCACCGGTCCCGGAGGAGACGCTACGCACGTAGAACACCGGGTGGGAAGAGGGCCTGGGAGCCGCCGTTGGTCTAAGCCTGCGAAATACTTGCCGAGCTGCGGCGATGGCGCCCCGCGGCGGAAACTTTCAGGAGCGGGAAGAACGAGGCAGGGGCTGACGTGCACGAGGACGGGAACGGCGACGGTCGCGGAGGCGAATCCGCGGTGTCCGGCAGTGGTGTGGACCAACCGGAGTTCCTGGCGCTGGAGCGGGAGCTGACCGTCCTGCTGCGGCGGGCCCGGGCCAGTCAGGGCGAGATGGCCCGGGAGGTCCACCCCGACCTGGAGTCGTCCGCGTACGGCCTCCTCGTCCGGCTCGGCGAGTGCGGCGGGCAGCGGGCCACGGAACTCGCCGCCTACATCGGCGTCGGCAAGGCCACCATGTCCCGCCAGCTGCGCGCCCTGGAGGAACTCGGCCTCGTCGCCCGGGAACCCGACCCCGCCGACGGCCGGGCCTGGCTGGTCACCCTCACCCCCGAGGGCCAGGAACGCGTCGGCCGGGTCCGGGAGGCCCGCCGCGCCCGGTACGCCCGCCGGCTCGCCGGCTGGGACCCGCGAGAGGTGGCCGAACTGGCCCGGCTGCTGCGCGAGCTGAACCGGGGCATGGAGAAGTGACGCCGGGGCGCGCCCCGTTCCCGGGAACGGGGCGCGCCTTCTCACAGCCGCGCGTACACCACCGTCGCGTCGTCGTGCGTCTTGCCGCGGCCGAGGAACTCCCGTGTCCCCGCCGCGTCCGCGCGCTCCAGCTCCCGCACCCGGTCCACCAGCGCCCGCGCGCCCCGCTCGCGCACCAGCGCCAGGCAGTCCGCCCAGTCGCCCTCCCGGAACGTCTCCACCCAGCGCGCCGCCCCGTCCGTCAGCGCCGCCAGCGTCCGTACCCCGTCGCGCGGCAGGGTGCCCGTCACCGCGCGGGCGGTCACCTCCGGGTCGGCGGCGGCCGTGAAGAAACCGCCCTCCTTGTTGCGCAGGACCGTGTCCACCAGCGAGTCCGTGGCGAGGGCCGCGCGGGGCAGGCGGGCCAGCCGGTCGTCGAGCAGGGCCGTGACCGCGCCGTCGGGCGCCTCCACGAGCAGGGCCGAGTCGGACAGCACCAGATACTCGACCAGGTCGGGGGACCAACGCGCCAGGACCACGGTCGCCTGAGGCGTACGCGGGTGAGAAAGGTCACAGGTTTCCGCGTGTGCCGACGCGGTACGCGCGATGGCGCGGGACAAGGCTTCGGCGAGAGGAACATCCGGGAGTGAAACGGTCAGTTCGGTCAGTGCTCCGCCGAGCCGCGCGGTGAACCAGGGCACGGAATGCAGACAGCCCGTCCCGGACCCCGGCGGGGTCACACCGTCCAGCACGACGAGCGAACCGCCCTGTCCCGAGGCCGGTAGCACGATACTTGCGAAGTCCTCGTTGGGGCGGTCGGCGAGGCCTGGTTCCGAGACGAGTTCCGTACGCATCCGGCCAGTCTGCACGACCCCTTCACAAGACCCGCGAGAGGCCGGTGGCGCACCCCCGGGACGGCGGTGCGGTGCAGGTCAGGAGCCGGATTTGGGCCGGAATGCTGCTCTCCGGGCACGCGTGGCGGCACATGGTGCCACCGGCCGGCGCGGACGTCCAACCGGCGCGCCGCCCGAAGACGCCGTACGGGCCGGGGGAACTTGCTCCCCAACTCCCCTCCGGGGTTCACTCCTTCGGGTGGCGGGTCAGGTGATGCGCACTCACCGCCCACCGGCGCTGGGAGGGTCGGGAGCCGGTGGGGGGCCTGCCCTGCTCACACGGCCTCCCCGTCCGGCGCCCGGCCGGTGGCGGGGGAGAGGCCCAGAGCTTGGACAAGGGTGCGCGTGCCGGCCGGCCAGTTGACGGAGCGCCACCCGGGCCCACGGGTACACGAGTCAGGAATGCGAGCACCGGTGCACAAGACGCGGCCTCGTCGTACAGGCAAGCAGACGGCCCCCACGGGGAGCGCGGAGAGGCCCCCCGGCACCTCCACCACCCCGGTGGCCGAGGCGCCGCCCGTCGGCAGGGGCCGTCCCACCCATGTACGCAACCGGCTCATCGTCGCCGTGGCGGTGGTGGCCGCCGCCGTCGCCGGGGCCGGCGCCCCCTCGGTCGTGGCCGCCTCCGGGCAACTGCACGACTCCCAGGAACTGGTGACGCTCGCCGAGCAGACCCAGGACGCCCTGGCGCTCGCCCACGCCCTCGCCGACGAACGGGACGAGGTCACCCCCTACATCGCGGCCGGCCGCCCCAGGTCCGAGGCGCCCTCCGAGCAGCGCGGCGCCCGCGTCGACCGGCAGGTGGAGGAACTGCTCGCCGACACCGACACGCCGGCCTCCCTGCGCGAGGACCTCGAGGCCGTCGCGGCGCTGCGCCGGGCAGCGCTCAGCGGCAGGAGCACCGCCCTGCAGGCCCACGACGCCTACTCGGACGCCATCGCCGGGCTCCACGCCCTGGCCGAGCGGCTGGCCGAGCGGACGCCGCCGCGCGCGGGCGCCGGCGCCCACGCCCTCGCCGAACTGGACACCGCCGTCCAGCAGGCCGCCGCCACCCGCGGCCTCCTCCTCGCGGCCCTCGGCGTGCCGAGCAGCACCGAGACCGTCATCGACCCGGTCACGGGGCTGCCGACCGAGGCCGTCACCTCCTCGGACGCCGACGCCGAGCAGCGCGACGCCCTCACCGCCGCCGCCCAGCAGGCCCGCGTGCGCTCCGACGCCGCCCTCGCCGGCTTCCGCGAGACGGCGCCCAAGGAGGCGCGGGACAGCTTCGACGCCACGGTCACCGGGCCGGAGGTCAACTCCGCGGAGAAGTACCTCGCCGGCCTCACCGACCGGCCCACCCTCTCCGACGCCGAACTCGCCACCTCCGCCAAGAAGCTGGACGCCGCGCTCTCCGCCCGCGTCGACGCCATGCGCGGCGCCGAGTCCGCCCTGTACGGGAAGCGCACCGAGGCGCTCGAGCGGCTGCGCGACGACGACGTGACCGCGCTGGAGATCCGGGTCGCCGTCCTCGGCGCGCTGCTCCTGGCGACCATCGGCATCGCCACCGCCATGGCCCGCACCCTCACCCGCCCCCTGTCGGTGCTGCGCCGAGGCTCGGCCCGGCTCGCCGGCGCGGCGGACCCGGCGGCCGAGGCCCCCGTCGCCTTCACCGGCCGCAACGACGAGTTCGCCCAGGTCGTCCGCTCCGTCAACGCCCTGCACGCGCACGCCGTCACGCTCGCCGAACGCGTCACCACGCTGGAGGCCGACCGCAAGCACCTCGTCGGACAGCGTCAGAAGATGGCCGACGCCCGCGAGGAACTGCGCGCCGAACTCGCCGGGTCCACCGCCCGGCTGGAGGCCGTGCGCAAGCACATCGGCTCCACCTTCGTCAATCTCGCGCTGCGCACCCTCGGCCTGGTCGAGCGGCAGCTCGCCGTCATCGAGGACCTGGAGCAGCGCGAGCAGGACCCGGACCGCCTCGCCACCCTGTTCAAGCTCGACCACTTCGCCACGGTCATGCGCCGGCACAACGAGAACCTGCTGGTGCTGGCCGGCACCGAGCACCACCAGCACAGCGCCGGCCCGGTGCCGCTGGTCGACGTGGTCCGGGCCGCGGTCAGCGAGATCGAGCGGTACGAGCGGGTGCGCATCGCCGCCCTGCCGCCGCACGCGCACGTGGCCGGCTTCGCCGCCGACGACCTCTCCCACCTGCTGGCCGAGCTGCTGGAGAACGCCACCTCCTTCTCGCCGCCGGACCTGCCCGTAGAGGTCTCCGGCTGGTTGCTGGAGAGCGGCGAGGTGATGCTCTCCGTCCAGGACGAGGGCATCGGCATGGCCACCGAGCGGCTCCAGCGGCTCAACGCCCGTCTCACCGACTTCGACCCGGACGCGCCCTACGAGCAGGAGGGCGAGGACGGCCTCGGGCTCGGCCTGTACGTGGTGGCCCGCCTCGCCCACCGGCACGGGGTGCGGGTGCGGCTGCGGGAGCAGAAGCAGGGCGGGGTCGCGGCCGTCGTGGTCCTGCCGAACGCACTGCTCGCGGCGGCACCCCCGGCGGCCCTCGCCCCGGCCGCCCCGCCGTCCGACGGCACGGGCTCCTTCACCCTGCCGGGCGCCGACGCGGAGGCCAACTCCAACGTCCTGCCCGGCCGCGCGGAGAAGGGCGTCCGGCGGGACGCCGACCCGCTGGTGGCCTCCGCCGAACAGGCCGTGCACCGGGCGGAGACGGCGGCCGCGGCCGCCGCGGAACCGGAGGCGGACGCGGCGTCCTCCGCCGACCCCGCGACCCCGCCCACGGACGACACCGGGGCCGCGATCCCGGACACGGACACCGCCGGGCCCGTTGGCCTCGTACCGGACCGGGCCGAGCCCGCGGGATCCACGGCGGCGGACGGCACCGCGGACCCGGCGGACGGCCCCGCCACCGGGCCCGTGCCCCCGGCCGGGGAAACCACCGAGCCGGGGCCGGGGCCCGGGACCGCGGTCCCCGCCGGTCCCGCGCAGCCGGAGCACGCCGGTGCGCCGGCCGAGCCCGCTCCCGCGCCGGCCTCCGGCCCGCGGGAACACGTGGACGAGGACACGCGGGAACGCGCCGACGAGAACACACGGCCCGCAGACACCCCCGCCGAGGGCCCGCAGCCCGCCGGGGACTCCTCCGAGGCCGCCTCACCGGCCCCGGAGCCCGACGAGGACCGGGCGGCACCCGCCGCGTCCGGTGTCAGGGACTTCCCCGACGACACCACGATGGAGCTGCTGCTCCCGGCACAGTCACAGGCGCGCCCGGAGGCACCGGCGCCGGCATCGGCGTCCGGGACCGCCCGGCAGGAGCCCCACGACACCCCGGAGGCACCGGAACCCGCCCCCGCCCGGCAAGGGCCCCGCGCCCCGGAGCGTCCGGACCCCGCCGGCCCCCGCACCATCGGCCCCGACGCCCACGAACGCAGCGCGGACGAGAGCGCCGGGCCCGAACCGGCCGGCTCTCCCGTCACCGCCAAGGGCCTGCCCAAGCGGACCCCGAAACTCACCACGCCCGCCACGGTGCCAGGCCCTCGTACGGCGGGCTCCGTCGACGCCGAGGCGCTGCGCCGCCGCCTGGGAGGGTTCCGCCGGGGGGCGGAGGCCGGCCGGCGTGACGTCGAGGCCGAGATCACCGGGCGGACGGACCGTGACCAGGCACCGCCGGCCGCGGGAACGACCGAAGAAGCCACGGGGGGCACCGTCGAGGAGGCAAGCAGTTGACCGCTCCCAGTACCTTCGGACTGAGCAGGGAAGCCCGTGATCTGCACTGGCTGCTGGCCGACCTGGTCGAGGAGGTCCCCGGCATCCTGTCCGTCGCCGTGGTCTCCTCCGACGGCCTGCTCCTGCTCTCCTCCGACCAGGTGAGGAACGACGAGGCCCGCGCGGCCCGCGGGACCCGCACCGGTCCGCGCGGCTCCGCCGCCGACCTCGCCACCGTCGTCGCCGGCGTGGCCAGCCTGACCGTCGGCGCCGCCCGGCTGATGGACTTCGGGAACGTGAAGCACACGATGGTCGCCATGGACGAGGGCAGCCTGTTCGTGATGTCGATCAGCGACGGTTCGCTGCTCGGCGTGCACGGTTCCGCGGACGCCGACCTGAGCGTCGTCGCGTACCACATGGCGCTGTTCGTCGGCCGCGCCGGTCACGTGCTGACCCCCGAACTCCGCAGCGAGCTGCGGGAGTCACTGGAGTCCGGGACGGCGGGGAGCGCCCGGTGAGCGGCGGCCCCGGCAGGAAACCGAAGCAGCCGGGGAGTCTCCCCGTGCGCGGCGCGGACCGCCGGCCGGCCCGTGTCCGCCCCTACTCGCTCACCGGCGGCCGCACCCGCTTCGGCCACGTCCTGCTCGTCGAGACGTTCGTCGGCGCCACCGCAGGCTCCGCCGTGCTCGAAGCCGCCGAGGAGCGCAGGGAGCTGACCGGGGGCGGCCTCACCTCCCGCGTGGTGCCGGAGGCGCGGGACATCGTCGGACTGTGCCGCCGCATACGTACGGTGGCCGAGATCGCCGCGCTGCTGAGGATGCCGCTCGGCGTGGTCCGCGTCCTGATCAGCGACCTGGCGGACCAGGGGAAGATCCGTGTGTACGGCACCGGGACCGGCCATGGCACGGGCCGCCCGGACCGCGCTCTGCTCGAAAGGGTGCTCAGTGGACTCCGTCGTCTCTGACGCCGCCGCCCGCGGCGTCTTTCCGCTCGTCGAGACCGACGAGCCCCTGCGGCCCTGGCAGACGGACCCCACCCGCGCGCCCGTGGCCACGAAGATCGTGGTGGCCGGCGGCTTCGGCGTCGGCAAGACCACGCTGGTCACCACCGTCTCGGAGATCACGCCCCTGCGGACCGAGGCGCTGATGACCGAGGCGAGCGCGGAGACCGACGACCTCACCGCCACCCCGGACAAGCTCACCACCACCGTGGCCATGGACTTCGGCCGGCTCACGCTCGACGACGACCTGGTGCTCCACCTGTTCGGCACGCCGGGCCAGGACCGTTTCTGGTTCATGTGGGACGACCTGGTGCGCGGCGCGATCGGCGCTGTCGTCATGGCCGACACCCGCCGCCTGGAGGACTGCTTCCCGGCCCTGGACTACTTCGAGAGCTGCGGACTGCCGTACGTCGTCGCGGTGAACCACTTCGACGGCAGCGAGCTGTTCGAGGCGGAGGACGTGCGGGAGGCGCTGACGGTCCCCGCGCACATACCTGTCATGATCATGGACGCGCGCCGCCGGATCTCGGTCATCGAGACCCTCTTGTCCCTCGTGGGCCACGCGCTCGACGAAACCCCCGAGTAGGAGTAGAAGCCCCGCATGCGGAAGATACTCGTCGTCGGAGCCGGCCAGTCCGGTCTCCAGCTCGCCCTCGGCCTCCAGTCGCACGGGTACGAGGTCACCCTGATGTCCAACCGGACCGCGGACGAGATCCGCACCGGCCGGGTCATGTCGACGCAGTGCATGTTCCACACGGCACTCCAGCACGAGCGCGATCTCCAGCTGAACTTCTGGGAGTCCCAGGCCCCGAAGATCCAGGGACTCGGCGTCTCGGTGGCGGCCCCCGGCTCCTTCGACCCGGGCCCCTCGCAGCGCGCGGTCGACTGGCTGGGCCGGTTCAAGGACGGCTTCGCGCAGTCCGTCGACCAGCGGGTGAAGATGGCAGGCTGGATGGAGACCTTCGCGCAGCGCGGCGGCCAGCTCGTCATCCACGGCGCGGCCGTCGGCGACCTGGACTACTTCTCCCGCGCCTACGACCTCGTCCTCGTCGCGGCCGGCAAGGGCGAACTGGTCCGGATGTTCGGCCGGGACGCCTCCCGCTCCCCGTACAGCACACCGCAGCGCGCCCTCGCCGTCGCCTACGTCCACGGGCTGGACCCGCGCCCGGAGCACCCGGACACGGAGGCTGTCCGCTGCAACCTGGTGCCCGGCGTCGGCGAGATGTTCATCATGCCGACCGTCACCACCTCCGGCCGTGCCGACATCCTGTTCTGGGAGGGCGTGCCCGGCGGCCCGCTGGACGTCTTCAAGGACGTGAAGGACCCCTCGGAGCACCTCTCCCTGACCCTGGAACTCATGGAGAGGTTCCTCCCCTGGGAGTACGCGCGGGCCACCAAGGTCGAACTGACCGACGCCGGCGGCACCCTGGCCGGACGCTACGCCCCCACCGTGCGCAACCCGGTCGGGCGTCTCCCCGGCGGCGGCGCGGTCCTCGGCGTGGCCGACGTGGTCGTCGCCAACGACCCGATCACCGGCCAGGGCTCCAACTCGGCGTCCAAGTGCGCCGCCTCCTACCTCGCCTCGATCCTCGAGCACGGCGACAAGGAGTTCGACGAGGCCTGGATGCGGCAGACCTTCGACCGCTACTGGGAGACGGCCCGGCACGTCACCAAGTGGACGAACACCATGCTCGCCCCGCCGCCGGAGCACGTCCTGAAGCTGATCGGCGCGGGCGGCGCGTTCCAGCCGGTCGCCGACCGTTTCGCCAACGGCTTCGACGACCCGGCCGACTTCGAGAACTTCTTCTACGACCCGGAGAAGACCGAGGCCTACCTGGCGGAGGTCTCCGGCGCGTCCGGCGCCTGAACCGCGCCGTATCCCTCGTCGGACCCGTCCGCCGCCCCGGGGGGGGGGGGGGGGGGGGGGGGGGGGGGGGGGGGGGGGGGCGCCCCGCGCGGGGGGGGGGGGGGGGGGGGGGGGGGGGGGGGGGGGGGGGGGGGGGGGGGGGGGGGGGGCGGGGGGGGGGGGGGGGCGGGGGGGGGGGGGGGGGGGGGGGGGGGGGGGTCCCGCCCCCCCCCCCGCCCCCCCCCCCGGCGCCCCCCCCCCCCCCCCCCCCCGCCGGGGTCGGGCCGTACGGCGCCCAGTACCGGGTTGGCGGCGATCGGCGACACCTTGACCTCGGCGCCCGGCCGCGGTGCCTGCACGACCAGGCCGTCGCCGAGGTACATCGCCACATGGGTGGCCTCGGGGAAGTAGACCACCAGGTCACCGGGGCGCAGCTCGTCCAGCGGGATCCGCTCCAGCCGCGCCCACTGCTCCTGGCTGGTCCGCGGGATCGGCGTCCCGGCCCGCTGCCAGGCCACGGAGGTCAGCCCCGAGCAGTCGTACGCGGCCGGGCCCTCGGCGCCCCACTGGTACGGCTTGCCGAGCTGCTCCACCGCGAAGCGCACCGCCCGGTCGCCCTGCGCGGACGGCTTGCCGTCGTCGTCCAGCGCCCCGGTCCTGAGGAACCGTTCCTGCGCCTCGGCGACGCCCGTCCGCTCCAGGGCGGCCAGCTCGGCCAGCTGCTCGGCGCTGAGCGAGGCGAGCAACTCCTCCACCGCCCGCAGTCGTTCGCGCACCTCGTCCCGCTGCTTCCTCTGCCGCTCGGCGAGGGCGGTCTGCGCGTCGAGGGCCGCGCGCGCCCGGCGGGCCAGGGCGTCGGCCCGCTCCGCGTCACCGGCCAGCCGCCCCACCGTCTCGGCCCGCTCCCGGGCCAGCCGCCCGATCACCCGCCCCTGGTCCAGCGCGTGCTGCGGATCACGGGCCAGCAGCAGCCGCAGATAGGGGGAGAGGTCGCTGGTGCCGCGGTACTGCTGCCGGGCCAGCCGGCCGGCCTCGCCGCGTCCGTCGCGCAGGGACAGCCGGGCCCGCGCCAGTTCGGTCTCCAGCCGCTGCACCTCGGCGCGCTGCCTGGTCAGCTTCTCCTCGGTGCCGTTGTACGCCTCGGTGGCCTTCCCGGCCTCCCGGTACAGCCTCTGAAGGTCCGTCAGCAGCTCGGCCACGGGCCGCTCCCCGGGCGCCGCCGGACCGGGTTCGGCCGTGGCGGGCACGGGCGCGAGGGCGATCGCCGCCGCCGTCGCGGCCGTACAGGCCATACGGAGAAGCCTCGCTGACATGTCGTCACCTCCGGTGCGGCGGCCCCTTCGTCCGCTCCGCACCGTGAGCATCGGGCGGCCGCCCGGGACGCGCGCGCCGAGTGTGCGCGGTTCGGCGCAACCGGGTCACCCGTCCGCGTCGTCCGGCTTGCCTCCCGGCGTGGCGTCGGGCGTGGCACCGGGCGCGGTGTCCGGCTTGGACCACGGCCAGCGCGGGCGGGACCTGGCACGGCCCTCGGGGTCGTACGCGTACTTCCAGCGGGCGAACCCGAGCCTCCCCTCCGAGCGGGGCACCCGCCGGTAGACGAGCACGGTCGGGGGCCCGCCGTCCGGGGCCGGCACGGGGATGCGGTACGTCTTCGGCGGATGCCCGGTCGGCCCCACCAGGACCGGCAGCACCCGTCCGTCCATGGGGCCGCCCTCGAAGGGAGTGTCTTCGCTCTTCACCGCACCAGTGTCAGACATCCCCTGCCAGCGCCCCGGCCAGCGCCGCGGTCTGGGGGTCGCGCCGCGCGGTGACCGCCAGCGCGGCGGCGAACTGTTCGACGAGCCAGTCCCGCAGCTCGTCCAGGGGCGGCTGCTTGCCCTCGTCCAGCCAGATCAGCGAGGCCGCCTCGACCGCGGTGATCCACATCCGCACGGTCATCCGGAGCGGGGGGCCGGGCTCGGCGACGGCCAGGTGGCTCATGATGTGCTCGGCGGCGGCCCGGCGCACACCGTCCACGATGGCCGACGTACGGGAGGTCGCGGCGACGCTGCCGCCGCGCAGCAGGGCGCTGAAGCCGAAGTCGTGCTCGTCCACGAAGGCCAGGTAGCGGTCCAGGGCGCGGGAGAGGCGGGCGAGCAGCGGGCCCTCGCGGGGCTCGTCGAAGCACAGCCGCAGCTCGTCGGCGGCCGAGCGCAGGGCCGCCTCGTACAGCTGCTGCTTGCCGCCGGGGAAGTACCGGTAGACCAGGGGGCGTGAGACGCCGGCCCGCTCCGCCACGTCGTCCAGGGAGACCTCCTGCGGAGGCCGGTGGGCGAAGAGGGCCAGCGCGGCGCCGAGGAGCTGGCCGCGGCGCTCCTCGACGCTGAGCCGACGGTAGGCGGGGGTGGGGGCCTGCGGGGTCATGGACCGCAGCGTAATCGCTCCGCCGGTGGGGCCGGGGGCGTGTGCCGGGGGTGCGAAGGGCGCGGGCCGGGGCGGGTCGCGCGGTCCGGTGTCCACGGGTGCCTCCCCAGGGGCCCCGGCGCCCACCCCGTGCCGCTCCGGGGGAGGCACCGCTGCCCGCAGCTGCGTGCGTGGGGACGGGGTGGCTACGCCAGCAGACCCGAGGACTTCCACAGGCGGCGGCCCACTCCGCGCAGGACACCGATGTCGTCCAGGAAGTCGGTCAGGCGCTTCGCGCCGGTCTGCATGATCTCCTTGCGGTGGCCGCTGGCCCTGACCTGGGCCACGGCCTCCCGCTTGTCCAGGCCGACGTTCGTGTAGACCTCGGGGTTGACGAAGGCGACGGAGAAGACGCGGGCGAACTCGCCGGAGGTGACCCGGGTGAACTCCTGCGACCACTTCGGCGCGGTCACCATCTGGCGGCGCAGCTCCTCACGGGCATAGCGCACGTGGCGGGCCTCCTCCACGACGTGGATGCGCGTGACGCCGCGGATCAGCGGCTGGACCCGCTCGTCCGGGAAGGTCAGCCGCTGCATCCAGTCCAGGACCTCCTCGCCGAGCAGCGTGGCGGTGAAGGATCCGGGCGTGGTGGAGATCGTCTTGAACAGGCGCCCCAGGTGCTGGTGGAGCGGGCTGACCGGGTACCACGGGGTCTCGCCGCGGGATATCAGCCGGGCGAACATCTTGGAGTGCCGGCACTCGTCCTCGATCTCGGTCAGCGCGTAGCGCACGTGGGCGCTCGTCGCGGCCTTGTCGTAGACGTGCCGGACCAGCAGCTGCATGAGGATCAGCTCGAACCAGATGCCGAGCGAGGCGAGCGCGGCGGACTCGTGCCGGGAGAGCAGGATGCGCTGCTCCTCGCTCATCCGCTTCCACAGCGGGGTGTCGTACAGCGACACCAGCTCCGGCGGCCAGAACCACTTGCCGTCCTCGAAGGGCGCGTCCCAGTCCAGTTCCTTGTCCGGGTCGAACGAGTGCTTGGCGGACGAGTCGAGGAGCCGTTCGGCCACCTGCTCCCGGTCCTTGAGCAGACCGAGCGCGTCGCGCAGACCGTCGAGCGCGTCGGCTTCCGTCAGGGTCGTCATGGCTGTCCCACCTCATCGTGTTACCCGCGGTCACTCACTCGTCTTATGAGACTGCCTGTCAGCAAGCTCGTCAATCCCCCGGACGGGACTTGTCGACCGCGGGTAATGGTGGTTGAGGCGTCAGCGGCTGCGTACGGGATCATCCGATGGAGCGCTCCGCCGGGCGTTCGTCCTGGGTGCGCCGACCGCGTCAGCCGGTCTCCGGCACATGGGAGCGATCATGGGCGCCGCACGCGGCTACGGGCTGGACGACGACTACGAGTGGCCCCGTCCGCCGGAGGGTGGCCGGCTGGCGGACGACCTGGACGAGCTTCCCGGCCTGCCTCCGCACACGGAGCTGACCGACGGGAGCCTCGTCCTCGTGAGTCCGCGGACCGACTTCCCTATGCGTACGGTCCGCCTGTTCGACCGGGCCCTCTGCGAGCAGGCCCCGGACGTCGAGGTCTACCGGGAATTCACGGTGACACCCAACGACCGGAACCGGCCCGAGCCCGACGTCCTGGTGGCCCTCACCGTCCCGCCCCCCTGAGCACCGCCTCCATCACCGCCCGGGCGATCGGAGCCGCCAGCCCGCCCCCGCTGATGTCGTCCCGGTCGGCCGCGGACCCCTCCACCACCACCGCCACCGCCACCTTCGGCTCCAGATCCCGCTCGCCCTGCGCCCACGAGATGAACCAGGCGTACGGCGTGCCCGAGTTGCCGACGCCGTGCTGGGCGGTGCCGGTCTTGCCGCCCACGGTGGCGCCCGGGATCGCGGCGTTCGCACCGGTGCCGTTCTCCACCACACCGGCCATCAGCCGCTTCAGCAGCCGGGCCGTCGAGGGCCGCATCGCCTCCCGGGAGGGCCGCGAGCCCGCCGTCGCCACCAGGCCGCCGCCCGCCCGCAAGGTCCGCTCCACCAGGTACGGCGAGCGCACCTGACCGCCGTTGGCCACCGCCGCCGCCACCATCGCCATCTGCAGCGGCGTGGCCCGCGTGTTGAACTGCCCGATCGACGACAGCCCGAGCTGCGCCCGGTCCACCGAGGTGTCGAAGGTGCTCCGCGCCACCGGGAAGGGCACGCGCAGCCCGTCGTCGTTGAAGCCGAACGCCTCGGCCGTGGCCGTCATGCCCGCCACGCCCACGTCCACCCCGAGCTTGGCGAACACCGTGTTGCAGGACCACTCGAAGGCGTCCCGCAGCGAGGCGTCCCGGCAGCCCTCGCCCTCGTTCGTCAGCCTGGTCCGCGTCCCGGGCAGCGTGTAGGGGTCGGGGGAGCGGGTCGGCTCGTCCAGGCCCCGGACCACGCCCGCGTCCAGCGCCGCCGCCGCGGTGACCACCTTGAACGTCGAACCCGGCGGATAGGTCCGGCTCACCGCCCGGTTGAGCATCGGCTTGTCCGGATCGTCGTTCAGCCGCTTCCAGGTGCGGGTGGCGTCCGCGTCGTTCCCGGACAGACGCTGCGGATCGTACGAGGGGGTGGACACCAGGGCCAGGATCCGGCCGGTCGACGGCTCGATCGCGGCCACCGCCCCCTTGCGCCGGCCCAGCCCCTCGAACGCCGCCCGCTGCGCCGCCCCGTCGATCGTCGTCACGACGTCGCCGCCCGGGTTGAGGGCGCCCGTGACGTCGTTCCACAGCGGCAGCGGCGCGAGCACCGGGTCGGCGCCGGACAGCAGACCGTCCTCGGCGCGCTCCAGCAGGCTCGTCCCGTACTCCTGCGAGGCGAAGCCGGTGACCGGGGCGTACATCGGACCGTTCGCGTACGTCCGTTCGAAGCGCAGGTGCTCGCGGGTGTCGCGGGAACCGGTGACCGGTTCGCCGCCGACCAGGATGTCCCCGCGCGGCTGCTGGTAACGGGCGATGTCCGGGCGGCGGTTGGCGGGGTTGCCGGTGTACTCCGGCGCCTCGACGATCTGCACACGGGCGGCGTTCACCACCAGGGCGACCAGCAGCAGCGCGCAGAAGACGGCCGCCCGCCGGATGTGCCGGGTCACCGCGGCCCCTCCCCGCTCACGGCGCCGCCCGCCCCTCGCCCTGACGGCGGGCCGCGTGGCTGACCCGGATCAGCAGCGCCACGATCGCCCAGTTGGTGACGACCGAGGAACCGCCCTGGGCCAGGAACGGCATCGCCATGCCGGTCAGCGGGATCAGCCCCGTCACCCCGCCCGCGATGACGAACACCTGGAGCGCCACGAGCGAGGACAGGCCGACGGCGAGCAGCCGGCCGAAGGGGTCGCGGGCGGCGAGGCCCGCCCGGAAGCCGCGCTCCACCAGCAGCGCGTACAGCAGGAAGATCGCGGTGAGGCCGAGGAAACCCAGCTCCTCCCCGGCGGTGGCGAGGATGAAGTCGGACTTGACGGCGAAACCGATCAGCACGGAGTGCCCGAGGCCGAGGCCCGTGCCGGTCACCCCGCCCGCCGCGAAGGCGAACAGGGACTGGGCCAGCTGGTTGGGCCCGTGCCCGGCCTCGACGGAGGCGAAGGGGTGCAGCCAGTCCTCCACCCTGCTGTGCACGTGCGGCTCCAGCCACCCCACGGCGACCGCGCCCAGCGAGGCCAGCAGCAGCCCGACCGCGATCCAGCCGGTGCGGCCGGTGGCGACGTACAGCAGGACGACGAACAGGCCGAAGAACAGCAGCGAGGTGCCGAGGTCGCGCTCCAGGACCAGGACGCCGACACTGACCAGCCACACGGCGACGATCGGGCCGAGCACCCGCCCGGTCGGCAGCTGCAGCCGCCACACCCGGCGGCCCGCGTACGCCAGGGCGCTGCGGTTGGCGGCCAGGTACGCGGCGAAGAACACGGCGAGGAGCACCTTGGCGAACTCGCCGGGCTGGATGGAGAAGCCCGCGACCCGGATCCAGATGCGGGCGCCGTTCACCGCCGGGAACAGGATCGGCACCGTGAGCAGGAGCAGAGCGGCGGCGACACTGACGTAGGCGTAGCGCTGCAGGGCGCGGTGGTCGCGCAGCAGCAGGACGACGACGATGAACAGGGCGACGCCCAGCGTCGACCACACCAGCTGCGCTGGGGCCGCCCGGTCGCCCGGCGTCTCCAGGTCGAGCCGGTAGATCAGGACCAGGCCGAGGCCGTTGAGCAGCACGCCGATGGGCAGCAGCAGCGGGTCGGCGCAGGGCGCGCGCAGCCGTACCGCCAGATGCGCGAGCACCGCGAGCACCCCGAGCCCGGCACCGTAACCGGCGGCGCCGGGCGGGAGGGCGCCCTGCTGGGCGAGACCGACGTTGCAGTAGCCGGACACCGACAGCAGGACGGCCATGACGATGAGGGCGAGTTCGATGCCGCGACGCCGCGGAAGGCGGGCGGCGGGAGCGGGGGTGTCCGCCTGGGCCACGGTGATTCCGGTTCCGGTTCCGGCCTTGGTCATGTCCGGAACTTACCCACATGGTGTGATGTGCGCGCTGCCGGCATCAGCGCCGGTGCGGCACGGGGCCGAGGGGGCCGGCGCCAAGGGCGCGGCGGGGACGCGGGGTCGGCGACGGCATGGGATACCTCCCGGGTGGCAAAAACGCCGGCGCGGTCGGAGGCGCCGGCACGGCCGGTGGCGACTCACCGACACATTAGGAGCGCCGGGCGGGTGCCGCCCGTCGCACTGCGCCATCGGGGACGGGCCCGCCGGGGCGGTGCCCCCGGAGAGGTCCGCGCCGGCTCAGGGGACCGGCGGTCCGCTCAGGTAGGTGCCGTCGCGGTCGTAGGGCCAGGCGTTGGCGACGCAGCCCTTGAGGCCCTTGATCTGCTGCATCATCGCGGGGGCGGGCCGGCCGGGGCCGGGGCAGGTCTCGTGGCCGTGGCCGATGCGGTGGCCGACCTCGTGGTTGATGATCAGCGCCCGGTAGTCGCCGAGGGGGCCGTCGAACTGGGGGGAGCCGAGCACCCAGCGCTTGAGGTTCACCACGACGTCCTTGCCGACGCTGCAGTTCACCTCGCCCCGGGTGAGCAGGCCGGCGGCGCCGCAGATCTCGTCGACGGTGCCGGGCGTGGCGATCTTCACCACGAAGTCGTACGGGCCCGAGCTCACCAGGCGGAAGGAGTCGGTGCCGCCGCGGGTCCAGCCGCGAGGGTCGGCGAGCACATCGGAGATCTCGGCCGCCGCGGCGGCCGGCCGGATGTCGATGCCCTCCTCGACGAGCACCTTGTACCGCCGGACGCGGCCGCCGGTGCCCACGGCCGTGCCGTCGGCCCGTGCCGTGACGAAGGTGCCGGGACCGGTCGCGGGGACGGCGATGACGGAGGGCGACGGGGAGGACGAGGCCCCGGCGGACGGGGACGCGGAGGGGCCGCCGCTCGCCGGGGCGGACGACGGCCCGCCCGAGGGCGCCGGGGCGGACGGCGGCCCGATGGCCTCCAGCGCATCGTCGACGTCGGCCGCCTGGTCGTCCGTCACCGGGGACCGTGCCTCGCGCCAGTGGGCGACGGCGGCGCCCGCGCCGAGCAGCACGGCCCCGAAGGCGGCACCGGCCAGGGTCATGCGGACGCGGCGCTGCCGCCGGCGCTGCCGCGCGTGCGCGCGGGACCTGCTGCCGGCCCCGTCCGAGGCGGGTTCCGGACGGGGTCGGCGGGGGGTGGATCGGGCCACGACGTGCGTCCTCTCTCCTGGCGGGCGGGGCACGCGGCGCGCGCCTGCGGCACACCGCACACCGGTGTGCTGCCAAGATCAGGACGGCTGGACACACGGATCCGTCGCAGGATTCCGCGTGGGCCTTCTCACACATGCGTTCGGTTCCCGTGGTGCAACCCTTCGGTGCCTCCGGGAGTCCGCGTGTGCCCGTACGTGCGCCGGGGCCGCCCCGCGGAAGGCGGGTGCGGCCCCGGCGCACGTACGGGCGCTGGTCCGGCGTCAGCCGGCGCTGGTGCGGTCCCAGGTGTAGAAGCAACGCGCCATCGCGTCCTTGGGGCCGCGCCAGGTCGCCGGGTCGTACGCCGACACGTACGGCTCGAGCCGCTCGCTGACCAGGCGGAACTCCGGGTGCCCGGACAGCCGGCCGATGGCCGGGGCCGGGTCCTCGTCGCTCTCGATGAGGTGCAGGTACACACCGTCACCGAACTCGAAGAGGCTGCGCCGGTTGACGCCCACCAGGCGGGGCAGCTCGCCCCGGTCGGACTCGGCGAACACCTTCGCGATGTCCGGTGCCGTGCCCGGTTTCATCCGGGCGACGATCAGGGTGTGGTGCATGGGGAGGTGCCCTTCGTCGGTGCCGGTCGGCTCGTCGGTCTCACTCGGCCAGCGCCGAGGCGGTCCGCCGCTCGCCCGCGGCCTGCTCGATCCGGTCCCGGATCAGCGCCATCTGCGTACGGGAGTTGCGGTTGATGTTGTCCGTCATCCAGGCGTCGTCGACGGGCGCGTCCGGCTTCATCGCGAAGTCCTGGATCCAGCGCATCCGCGTGCCCTCCGCGGTCTCGGCGTACTCCCAGACGATGTTCATGTACTGGAAGGGGCCGGTCTCCACCCGGTGGGCGCGGACGGTGCGGGAGACGGGGTCGGCGACGCGCTCGGAGACCCAGCTCCACACCTTGCCGTCCGCGTCCGGGTGCATGGTGAGCCGGAAGACGACCCGGTCGCCGTCGCGCTCGAGGACGTCCACGGAGGCGTACTCGCTGAACAGCCGGGGCCAGTTCTCGATGTCGTTGGTCATGTCCCAGACCAGCTCCATCGGCGCGGCGATGGTGATCTCGTTGTCGGTGTGCCCTGCCATGTCACACTCCCGTCTTCAGTGCGCTGTTGACCAGCGCGAGGAAATCCGCGGGCGTCTTGCAGCGCTCGGCCTGCTCGGGCAGGCCCAGCCCGTACTGCTTCTCCAGCTCGGCGACGATGCCCAGCAGGCCGAGGGAGTCCAGGCCGAAGGTGTCAAAACCGGCGTCGGCCTGCTGCTGGAGGGTGACCGGGTCGACGTGCACACCGGCGGTGCGCTTCATCAGCGCCGACAGTTCCTCGACGGTCACCTGGTACTCCACTTGGTCGGTCATGCGAGGTGCTCCTTCACTCGGATCGGCGAACGCCGGGGACGGCGCCGCTCGGGATGGTGATGGCCCGGGAGGGGAGGGAGGGGGTGGGGTGGGTGCACACCGGGCTCAGCCGCCGGTCGCGGCGTCCGCGCCCCGCCGCAGGACCAGGGCCGAGTTGCAGCCCATGAGCCCCCGGCCGAGGACCAGGACCGTGCGCGGCTCGGCGGGACGGGCCCGCCCCACCACCAGGTCCAGGTCGTGGCAGACGTCGTACACGTGCGGGGTGGGCGGGATCAGCCCGTGCTCCATGGCGAGCACCGCGGTCGCCACGTCCAGCACCGGCGCCGCGCAGTACGCCCGCCCGGTCCCGGTCTTGGGCGCGGTCACCGGCACCCGCCGCGCGTGCGGCCCGAGGGCGTCGGCGAGCGCGAGGGCCTCGGCCCGGTCGGCCTCCGGCACCCCGAGGGCGTCCGCGAAGACCACGTCCACCTCCTCGGGCCGGCAGCCGGCCTCCGCCAGAGCGCCCTCGATCGCCCGCGCCAGCCCGGCCCGCGACTCCTCCCAGCGGGAGGCCCCGGTGAAGGTCGCCGCGTGCCCGGCCACCGTCGCCCGCACGTCGGCCCCGCGCCCGCGCGCCGCGTTCTCCTCCTCCACCAGCAGGACGGCCCCGCCCTCGGCCGGCGCGAAACCGCACGCCGCCTGCGTGAACGGGCGGTAGGCACGCTCCGCTTCGCCGGCCCGGCTCAGCTCGGGGTAGCCCAGCTGGCAGACGATCGAGTACGGGGCGAGCGGTGCCTCCGTCGCCCCGCACACCACCGTGTCGGTCCCGCCGCGCACGGCCAGCGCCGCGTGCGCCAGGGCGTCCAGACCGCCCGCCTCGTCGGCGGCCACGACCCCGCAGGGGCCCTTGAAGTCGTTGCTGATGGAGATCTGGCCCGTGCTGGCCGCGTAGAACCAGGCGATCGACTGGTACGGGCCGACGTACCGCGAACCCTGGCCCCACAGGTTCTGCAGCTCCCGCTGCCCGAACTCGCCGCCGCCCGAGCCGGCCGCGGTGACCACACCGACCGAGTACGGCGACTCGATGTCGGCCTGCCCGAACCGGGCGTCCCGCAGGGCGAGTTGCGCAGCGGCCATCGCGAAGTGCGTGAACCGGTCGGTCTGGACGAGATACCGCTCCTCGATCAGTTCCGACGGGTCGAAGCCGCGCACCTCGCCCGCGACCTTCAGCGGCAGGTTCCCGCAGCCCTCCCGGGTGACGGGCCCGAGACTGTTCGTGCCGTCCGCGACCGCCTTCCAGTGCGCCTCGGCCCCGATGCCGTGCGGGGACACCACACCGAGACCGGTGACGACCGCACGCCGGGACCGTCGTGGTCCGCTCATCGCGGCCCTCCTTCCTTGCCGGAACCAGAACCGGGACCAGAACCGGCCCCCGAGCCCGCCTCGCTGAGCACGACGGCGGACTGGAAGCCGCCGAAGCCGCTGCCCACCGACAGCACGTGCCGCAGCGAACGCTCCCTGGCCTCGCGCGGCACGTAGTCCAGGTCGCACTCGGGGTCGGGGGTCGTGTAGTTGGCCGTGGGCGGCACCACCTGGTGGTGCATCGCCAGCACGCACGCGGCCAGCTCGATCGAGCCGATCGCGCCGAGCGAGTGCCCCACCATGGACTTGATGGAGCTCATCGGCGTCTCGTACGCGTGCGCGCCCAGCGACCGCTTGACGGCCGCGGTCTCGTGCCGGTCGTTCTGCTGGGTGCCCGAGCCGTGCGCGTTGACGTAGTCGACGGCCGTGGGGTCCAGCCGGGCCATGTCCAGCGCGGTGTCGATCGCCCGCGCCATCTCCAGGCCCTCCTTGGTGAGCCCGGTCATGTGGTAGGCGTTGCCGAAGGTGGCGTAGCCGGATATCTCGCAGTACACGTCCGCGCCGCGGGCCCGGGCGTGCTCCAGGTCCTCCAGGACGAGCACCGCCGCGCCCTCGCCCATGACGAAACCGTTGCGGTCCGCGTCGAAGGGCCGCGAGGCGTGCGCCGGGTCGTCGTTGTTCGGCGAGGTCGCCTTGATGGCGTCGAAGCAGGCCATCGTGATCGGCGATATCGGCGAGTCCGCCGCGCCGGCCAGGCACACGTCGACGCGTCCCTCGGCGACGGCGTGATAGGCGTAGCCGACCGCGTCCAGCCCGGAGGTGCAGCCGGTGGACACGGTCTGCACCGGGCCGTGCACGCCGAACTCCTCGGCCACCGCCGACGCGAGCGTGGCCGGGGTGAAGGCCCGCTCCAGGTGCGGCTCGGCCCGCCGGTCGTCCACGTCCCACCGCGCACCGCGCTCGCTGACCAGGACGTAGTCGTGCTCCAGCCGGGTCGTGCCGCCGACCGCGGTGCCCAGCGTGGCACCGGTCCGCCACGGGTCGGTCCGGCCCAGGTCGAGCTCCGCGTCGCGCACCGCCTCGGCGGCGGCGACCAGCGCGAACTGCACGTACCGGTCGCACCGCTGGACCGTGGCGAGGTCCAGCCCGTGCGCGGACGGGTCGAAGTCGCACTCGGCGGCGATCTGCGAGCGCAGCCCGGCCGGGTCGAACAGCGAGATGCGACGCGTCGCCGTACGGCCCTCGGACAGCAGGCTCCAGAACCGGGGCACACCGATACCGCCCGGGGCGACGACGCCTATGCCCGTGACGGCGACCCGACGCCGGGTCATGACACCGCCTCGGCCGCGGCGGCGGGACGTCCTTGCCCGGCGCACCCCTCGTGGCCCTCGAGCGGCAGGGCGTTGCCCGCCGCGTCCTCCGTGTCGACGTGGCCGAGCTCCGGCCGCGGCGCGAGCGGCCCCAGGTGGAAGACGATCCGCGCCTCGACGTCACCGGTGTTGCGGAACCGGTGCCGCATGTTCGGCGGGATCAGCACTCCCTGCCCGACGGAGAGCGCGTGCGGCGCCCCGTCCAGGTCGACCTCGAGCGTGCCGTCGGTGACGTACACGAACTCCTCGGAGTACGGGTGGTAGTGCTCGGCGATGCGGTCGCCGGGCTGCACGATGGCCACGCCCATGAACCCGCTGGTCGATCCGGCGGTGGTGGGGGTGAGAAGGGCGCGGAGGTCTCCGCCGCGGCGCGTGTTGGGCGCGATGTCGCCGAGGGAGACGATGCGTACCTGCTGGTCTGTCATGTCGGTCACTCCGGGAGACGGAAGGCGTTGGGGAGGCCGGCGGACGCGTCCCGGCCGGGGCCGGTGCGCGTACGCCGGATCAGGAGGGGAGCGAACGCCGGTCGGTCAGCGGCGTCATGCGGGCCCGCGCGAGCAGCCTCGACAGCGTGCCGGTGTCGGACAGGGGACCGTCGATACCGACGGCCTCCAGGTCGAGGAGCTGCTCGGCCACCGCGATCCCCGGCGCGTCGGACGAACCGGCCCGGTCGTGCAGACCCAGGACGAACGCGGGCGCCTCGTCCGGGTCCCCGGCCACGTCGACCAGCCGTACGACGAGGTCGTCGCGGTGGAAGACGGTGGCGGCCAGCACCGGACCGTCGGGGGTGTACACGGCGGACGCGTCCTGACGGGCCAGCAGCCGGGCGAGTTCCGGACCCGCGCCCTCCCGGACCGGGTAGAGCAGCGCACACCGCTGCGGGCGCGCCTCGGCCCCGGTCGCGGACGCCACGTGGTGGACGGCCGGCATCGCGGCCAGCGTGAAGAACCGGCGGGCGGACTGCGGGTCGTCCAGGTCCCGGTCCTCCTCCAGGTGCGGGTTGAGGGCCTCCTCGACGGCCCGCACCCCGGGCTGCCGGGCTACGTGGCGCAGCGCGGTCTGCAGATCGCCCCGCACCTCCACGGCCCGCACGATCCGGTTGCCGTGCATGAACAGCGAGGTGCGCAGCAGCCGGGTCGACTCGTCGGCCTGGGCCTCGGGGGAGGCGTAGTTCGACAGCAGCTCGGCGGCCTTGGCCTCGCTGCCGGGCCGCACGGTGAAGGTCAGGGCGTGCCGGACGACATTGCCCCCCACCCGGGGAGCGGCCTGCGGCTCCTCACCGGCCGCCGCGAAGGCGCCGGACCCGTCGGCGGCGGTCTCCCGCAGCACGCTGTAGCGCAGGGAACGGGTGTCGCGGACACAGTCCTGCAAGGGTGCGACGGTGTCCAGGTGCTCGGTGCTGTTGACCCAGGCCAGGAAGGGCGCCGCGCTCTCCCACTCGCTGGTCAGCAGCCACTGGGTGGGGTTCTCCAGGGACTGGCACAGCTGGTCGCTGACATGCCCCGGCACACCGGCGACCCGGTGGCGGATGCGCTCGTACGCCTGGAGGAACTCCTGCTGCATGCCGTCGTGGATGTCCAGCATCAGCACGACCCGCACGCGGGATCCGTCGAACGCGGATATCGAGACGCCGCCCGCCTCCGCGGACACGGCGGATGCCGCGGCGTCCATGGCTGCGGCGTCCGTCGGTCCGGAATCCGACGACACGACGGGAGAGACCGTCATCCGGCCCACCTCTTTCCCGGGAACTTCCTCGGACTGGGGGAGTACGACCGTCGCGGCGCGCCGTGTGAGGCGGGATGCGCCGGTCGCGTAAGCACGATCGTGGGCCGTGCCCCCGAGGACCGCGAACCAGGCGGGTTAAGCGGGTGAAGCCCGAGACGCCGCAGGCACCACGGGGCATGCATGAAGGCCCCGGCCCCTGCACGCCACGGGACCTGCCGCCCGGCATGTCACGGGACCTGCCACTCGACGACGCCCGACCGGGGCCTGACGCGACGGAGGAACGAGCGATGAACGAAAGAGCCGATCGGCCGCAACCCGGGGCCCACCGCGTCCCGGTGCTGATCGTCGGAGGCTCCCTGGTCGGCCTGTCGACCTCGGTGTTCCTGGGCCGGCTCGGCGTCCGGCACACGCTGGTGGAACGGCACGCGGGTACCTCCGTCCACCCCCGGGGACGCGGCAACAACGTCCGCACGATGGAGCTGTTCCGGGTGTCGGGCACCGAGCCGGACATCCGGCGGGCCGCCGCCACGCTGGCCGGCAACCACGGCATCCTCCAGACCCCGACACTGGCCGGCGACGCGGGGGAGTGGCTGTTCAGGCGGATCGACCCGGGCAACGGACTCGCCCGGTACAGCCCCAGCGGGTGGTGCCTGTGCAGCCAGAACGACCTGGAGCCCGAACTCCTCGCCCACGCCCGCGAACTCGGCGGCGACCTGCGCTTCGGCACGGAACTGCTGTCCTTCGACACCGACGCGGACGGCGTCACCGCGACCATCAGGAACCGGGAGACCGGCGATCGTTCCACGGTCCGCGCGGACTACCTGGTGGCCGCCGACGGTCCCCGCAGCCCCGTCCGTGAGCGGCTCGGCATCGGGCAGAGCGGCCCCGGCGACCTCTTCCACAACATCAGCATCACCTTCCGCTCCCGTCGGCTCGCCGACGTCGTGGGCGACCGCCGCTTCATCGTCTGCTACCTCACGGCCCCGGACGCGGACGGCGCCCTGCTCCCGGTGGACAACCGCCTGAACTGGGTCTTCCACGCCCCCTGGCACCCGGAGACCGGCGAAACGGTGGAGGACTTCACCGACGAGCGCTGCGCCGCCCACATCCGCCGCGCCGTCGGCGCCCCGGACCTCGACGTCGAGATCACCGGCAAGGCCCCCTGGCACGCCGCCCAGCGCGTCGCCCGCAGCTACCGCGCCGGCCGCGTCCTGCTCGCCGGCGACTCGGCCCACGAGATGTCCCCCACCGGCGCGTTCGGTTCCAACACCGGCATCCAGGACGCCCACAACCTCGCCTGGAAACTGGCCGCCGTCCTCGGCGGCTGGGCGGGCGACGGCCTGCTGGACACCTACGACGCCGAACGCCGCCCGGTCGCCGAGGCCACCAGCGCCCGCGCCGCCGCCCGCTCCGCCGAGCACAGCCACCCCGGCTTCGCACCGGCCGGCCTCCCGGGCGGCGGCGGCCCGCAGCGCGGCATCCTCAACGTCGCCCTCGGCTACCGCTACCCCCAGGGCGCCGTCGTCGGCGCCGACCCGGCGACGCCGGTGGTCCCGGAGGAGCTCTCGCTGACGGGCGAACCCGGCAGCAGGGCCCCGCACCTGTGGCTGCTCCGCGGCGACGACCGCGTCTCCACGCTCGACCTCTACGAACGTTCCTTCGTCCTGCTCAGCGACGCGACGGAGCCCAGCGGCTGGCACGAGGCGGCGACACTGCTGGGCGAAGAGATGCGGATCCCGCTGATGGCGTACCGGGTGGGCAAGTCCCCGGACGCCGACCTGCTGCCCGAGGACGACGACACCGACTGGGCGAAGGCCCACGGCGTGACCCGCGGCGGGGCCGTCCTGGTCCGCCCCGACGGCTTCGTGGCCTGGCGCGCCCCGGGCCCGGCACCCGACCCCACGGCGATGCTCCGCCAGGTCGTGAGGTCCGTCCTGTCCCTGGCCTGACACCCCGGCCCGCGAGGGCCCGGTTCACGACGCCGCGGAGCCGGCCGTTTCCCCGCCCGGCCGGCTTCGCGCGGGCGCCCCACCGGCCCGGACCGGTGGGGCGGGGACCGGCAGCGAGGCCGGCCCGATGCCCGCGTCCGCCCCGGCATATATTGCGAGGACGACGGACGACGGACGGCCCCGTCCGGGGCCGTCCGCAGGACGAAAAGGGGCATGTTCCGCCACGTGATCAGAGTGCTGGTGGTCGAGGACATGCAGGTCGTCAGGGCCGGCCTGGTGGCCCTCCTGGGAGCGGAGTTCGGCCTGACCGTCGTGGGACAGGCGGCCGACGCCAACGAGGCGCTGGACGTGGCCGCGCGGACGGACCCCGACGTCGCACTGCTGGACATCGACCTTCCGGGCGTCGACGGGGTGTCGCTGGCCCGCGCCCTGGCCGAGCGGACGCCGGACTGCCGGCTGCTGATGCTCACGGCGATGGACCGGCCGGGGCACGTGCGGCGCGCCCTGGACGCCGGGGCGTCGGGCTACCTCCTGAAGAGCGTCTCGCCCCGGGAACTGGCCGAGGCGGTCCGCACGGTCGCCGCGGGCGGACAGGCCGTCGCGCCCGGCCTGCTCGCGGAGGCGGCGGACCGGGCCAGCCCGCTGACGGCCCGGGAGGCCGAGGTGCTGAGGCTGGCCGCGGACGGCGCCGACCCCAGGGCCATCGCGGCGGACCTCTTCCTGAGCGTGGGGACCGTGCGCAACCGCCTGTCCGACGCGGTGGCCAAGCTACATGCGCGAACCCTCGTCGACGCGATCCGCATCGCACGGCACCAGGGGTGGGTGTAGCGCTTCCGGGGCCGGCGCCGGAGCCGGAACCGAGGGGGAGGCCGGAGCGGAGCGCGGCGCCGGTATCACGGGGGAGAGGCACGAGACCGGTGCCAGGGCGGGGGCCGAGGCCGGCACCGGGTCCCGGTCCGTCACCGAACCCCGGTCCGACACCGGGTCCCGGCCCGGCGTCGGGGCCGGGGGTGTCGCCGGGACCGCGGACGGGGCCCCGGCCGTCGCCGGTCCCAGGGGAAGGTCCGCGGTGAGCAGGAAGCGCCGCCCGTCGAGCGACGTCTCGAGCGAGCCGTTCAGCGCGAGGACGCGCAGCCGCAGGTTCCCCAGCCCCCTGCCGGACCCCGGACCGTCCGCGACGAACGCCCCGAACGCCCCCGCACCGGGGCGCAGACCGTCGTTCCCGATCGACAGCCGCACACCCGACGCCTCCCGCGTGACCGCGATGTCGCACCGGGACGCCCTGCTGTGCCGCAGCACATTGCCGACCGCCTCGCGCAGCACCGCGCCCAGGCAGTCGCTCACGGGAGGGGACAGGTCCAGCCGCGGCGGCAGCGTCGTACGCGTCGTGATGCCGGCCCCCGACAGCAGCCGCTGGGCATGGGCCAGCTCGGCGTGCAGCCGGGTGGACACACGGCCCTCGGTGATCCCCGGCACCTCGGCGTGCGTACGCCGCGCCAGTGCCGCGATGTCGCGCAGCGCCTCGTACGCGGGTGTGGAAACCGGTGTCCGGCGCAGCGCGTTCTCGCTCTGCACGGCGATGGACACCAGGGACGCGCCGACCAGGTCGTGCAGGTCCTGGGCGATACGCGCCCGCTCCCGGTGCGCGGCCAGGCGCGTCGCCTGACTGTGCGACGCCTGGAGGCGGGTGACCAGCAGGGCGAGGTGCACCACCGCGTACACGCCGCTGCCCGTGATCAGGGTGGACGCCAGCACGCTCATACCGCTGCGGTGCGCGTGCACGATGCTGACGTTCACCAGGAGAGGCCCGCTCGCCGCCACGGCCAGCGCGATGAGCACCGACGCCGGCCGCGGCACGGTGAGCAGCACGGCGCCCGCCAGGAAACCCAGCAGACTCAGCCACCTGTACTCGAAGACGAGAACCGGCAGATAGGTGAGCAGCGCCTGCACGACCAGCAGCCCCCACCGCCACCGGTACGGCAGACGGTAGGGGGGCGGCGCGTACTGGCCCAGCAGGACGGCCGGCAGCAGGATCAGCAGCACCACGCCGGTGATCAGCGCGCGCCTGCTGAGCGGCTGGGCCAGCACGTCCGCCGCGAGCAGCGCGAAGGAGCCGGCGATCAGGAGGAACAGGGAGAGGAAGGCCACCAGGGTGGCCTGATTCGTCCCCGTCCGACGCCACACGTCATACCCTCCTCGCACACGCTGACCGCGACCACGCCGGTCGCGGACACGATGACGCGATGGGCAGAGACCACCGCACATCCTGGACGGCTCGCCGCCCCCGAAGGTTGTACGCGAAGCCCGTGAGGATCTCACTTCTTTCCCGCCGCCCCGGATGATCTGATCGGGCCGGTGTCCCGTCCGCCGGAGGGACGCCGCCGGACGCACGGCGCCGTGTCACCGTCCCGGCGCGAACAGCCCCGGCCCGGCACCGGCCGCCCACCGCGTCCCGGCCGCGTACCCGCCCCGCCGAGGGCGACCGCCGCGGCACGGCGACGCCGCCCGGTGCCGGAGCCCCACGCCGGAGCCGCCCCGCCTCGCCCGGGACCACCGCGGGCCCGGCCGGTGACGCGCCGCCGCGCCCGCCGCGCACAGCCGGACAGACCGCCGTACCCACGCCGGCCTGTTCCCCCGATGAAGGAAGCAACGGACCAGCATGAGAACTCGGCACATATGGCGGACGACCGCCGTCGTGGCGGCAGCAGTCACCGGGGCGGCGGCCGGCCTCTACGGACTCGCCGACCGGACGGGGGCGGACGGCGCCCCCGGCGCCTCGGCGCACGGTCCGGTGGAACCCGAAGCCCGCACAGCGGAGGTGACGACGACCGACGGCGGCACCCGCGCCGCGCTCGGGCAGCGGACCACCGAGCCCTTCAGCATGCTCGGCCTCACCTGGACCGACCCCTCCGCCAGGATCACCGGCACCATCGAGGCCCGCACCCGCGCCGTGGGAACCGGCCGGTGGTCCCCGTGGCTGCGCCTGGACGGCGACAGCGGCCAGGGCGAGACCACGGCCCGCCGCGGCGGCACCGAACCGGCGTGGACCGGCCCCTCCGACGGCGTCGAGCTGCGCGTCACCGCGGACGGCAGGACGAGCGCCACCCTGCCCGCCGGCCTCCGCCTCGACATGATCGACCCCGGCCGGACCTCCGGCGGCGACGCGATGGAACCGGCCGCCTTCCGGGCCGACCCGACCGAACCCGCCGAGGAGCCGACGTCCCCGACGGAGCCCGCAGCCCCCGTCACCACGCCCGAGACGCCCCCGCCCGCCGACCCGACGGCCGAGCCGTCCACCGGCGGGACGACGACGGAGCCCGCCGCCCCCGAGACCCCGGCCGCCGGCAGCCCGACGCCGGATGTCACGGCCCCGGCGCCGTCCGCGCCCTCCACCGGACCCGCCCCCACCGCCACCACCGCGCCCACGACGTCCGCACCCCCCGCACCGCCGTCCACGGCACCGCGCCCGCCCATCACCTCGCGCGCCGCCTGGGGAGCGGACGAGTCGATCAGCCCCGAGGCACCCGGCTACCTGCCGGGCGGGAAGGTCAAGGCGGTCGTCGTCCACCACACCGCGGAGAGCAACACCTACACCTGCGCCCAGGCCCCGGCGGTCGTCCGCGGCATCTACGCGTACCACGTCAAGCAGCTGGGCTGGAAGGACATCGGCTACAACTTCCTCGTGGACAAGTGCGGCACGGTCTACGAGGGCCGCAAGGGCGGCGTCGACCGCCCCGTGATGGGCGCCCACGCGTACGGCTTCAACGCCGAGACGACCGGCATCTCCGTCCTCGGCACCTACACCGACGTGGCCCCGAGCACCGCCGCCATGTCCTCCGTCGCCCGGATCGCCGCCTGGAAACTCGGCCAGTACGGCGTCGACCCCGCCGGAACCGTCACCCTCACCGCCGGTGACAGCGGCCGCAACTACGCCGGAAAGTCCTGGACGAAGGGCGCGAAACTCACCCTCCCGGCCGTCCACGGCCACCGCGACGGCTACAACACCCAGTGCCCCGGCAACCAGCTCCACAGCAGGCTGGCCACCATCCGCAGCTGGGCCGCGGGCCCGGTGGCGGGCCTGACCGTCAAGTCGCTCACCGGCGTGGGCCGGTCGGGCACGACCTCCTACACCAAGGCCGGCGTCACCGTGAACTGGACGGCCACCACCCCGTCCGCGCTGATCGCCCGGTACGAGCTCCTCGTCGACGGCAGGACCGCCGCCACCACCGCGGGCACCGCCACCTCGGCCAGGGCGAACCTCGCCGTGGGCACGCACCGCGTCCAGATCCGCGCCACCCACGTGTCGGGCCGCACCACCACCTCCGCGGCGTCCACGGTCGTCGCCGAGACGACGGCCCCCACCTTCACCACCCGGCCCGCGCTCGCCCTGAGCACCGGCACGGTGAACACCACGGCCGTCCCCCTGAGGCTGAGCTGGCGGGCGACGGACAACGCCGCCCTGAAGGAGGTCAGGCTCACCACCCCGCGCGCCGCCACCTACGCCCCGACGACCACGAGTGCCGGCCACACCGCCAGGCCCGGCACGGCCACCTCCTGGTCCCTCACCGCCCGCGACCAGGCCGGCAACACCCGCACCGCCTCCGTCACCGGCACCCCGGTCGTCCTCCAGGAGACCTCGGCGGCCAGGACCGGCACCTGGACGACCAAGTCCTCCAGCAGCTACCTGGGCGGCAGGTCGTACTCCAGCTCCTCCCCGAACGCCTCCCTGACCTGGACGTTCACCGGACGCTCGGTGTCCTGGGTGGTGTCCCGCGCGTCGACCTCCGGCCAGGCGTACATCTACGTCGACGGCAAGAAGACGGCGACGGTCGACCTCAGGTCCTCGACGACCAAGTACCGGGACGCGATCTGGACCAAGACCTGGTCGTCCAACGCCAAGCACACGGTCAAGATCGTCGTCGTCGGCACCAAGGGCCGCCCGACCCTGACCACGGACGGCCTCGTCTACCTCAAGTAGCGGCCCGGGAGCGGGCGTCGCGCACCTGTCCGGCTGGCAAGGAGGAACGGAGCGGGCATGACCACGAGCCGATCGGAACGCAGGCGCCGGGCCGGCCGGGAACGGCGCGCCCGCCAGGAGCGGCTGGCCGCCCGGGCGGTCGCGCCCGACCGGCCGCTGGTGTGGCGGGCCGGCCGGGGCGGCCGCATCGCCGGGGCGGCCTGCTACCTCCTGTTCGCCCTGTACATGGCGCATCCGGGCCCGGCGACCCCGGGAGCTCTCTTCTTCGCGGCATGGAGCTCCCTGGTCGCCGCCTGGGTGTGCTGCCGGCTGGCCCTGTGGCGGGTCACCGCCGACCGGGACGGCGTGTACGTCCGCCGCATGTGGTCGACGCGCTTCCTGCGCTGGTCGGTGATCAGCCGCGTGGACCTGCGTCACGACGGCGTGCTCGAGTTCACCGGCCCCGAAAGCCCGCTCCTGACGGGGATGTTCGCGCCCCCGTGGCTGTCCCGCCTCACCGGCCGCTCCGAGTCCGCCGGCGAGGCGGCGGCCGACACCCTGACGGTCATGGCCGCCCACGAACACCTGCGCCCCACCGCGAAGTCCCCGTCCCCCACCCGCACGGGCTTCGCCCTGTGGGCCGTCCCCCTGGGCCTCACCCTGCTCCTGACGACAGCCCTGGGCCACCTCTGACACACACCGGGACCCGGAAATGAGCTGACGGCAGCATGTTGACCCACGAATGCGGCCTGCTCACGTGGCGCGGCTGTCAGCCGGCAGTCAGATCTTGATGACCGCGGCCTGCGTGCCGCACAGCGTTGTGAGGTCGTCAGGGTCGGAGGTGAGGATCGTGACGGGCCCTGGTGAGGCGAGCGCGGTAGCGGTGAGCATGGCGTCGATGGCGTGCTTGTGGCCGTGCAGGCCGGCGTCGGCGAGGAGCGCGACGGCGTGGCGGGCGATGGGCTCCGTGATCGGTTCGATGACGAGTCGGGAGAGCGTCCATTCCAGGGCCGGGCGGTTGATGCGGGGATGGACCACTTCGACGAGGGTGGCCGCCGAGGTGATCACCCGCAGGTCGTCGGCGCGGGCCAGGGCCAGCCAGGCAGTGACCGTACGGTCGCGAAGGACGGCCTTGGCGAGCCCTTCGCTGTCGAGGACGAGGGTGCCGCCCGGGACTGCGGGGGAGCGGGTCACGCTGCGCTCGTCCCGCGCCGGGTCTGCTCGCGGCGAGCCTGGTCGAGCTGATGGCGCAGTGACTGGATCTCGTCGTCCGTGACGGGTCCGTGCTCGGCTTCGGCGACGGTGATGAGTTCGTTGAGATTGTCGCGTTCGATCTGGCGGGCGACGGCGGCGGCCACGTAGGCGGACAGGCCGGAGGGGCCGCTGCGGGCCTTGGCGGCCTCGGCGATGTCACGCGGCATGGTGATCGAGTACTTGCCGGTGGGCTCACTCATGCTACCCATCCTACCCATTATCCTCCCGACCCAGGGCCTTCTGGCCGGCACGGCTGCCGTAGGCGACGTGCTGCGCCCGAGGCACGTACGGCCCATCCAGCCCTACCCGAGCACGGTCAGCAGTGCGAACGGACCCAGTACCACCGGGTCCCTCTCCTCGTTCGGCTCGTACATGGCTCGCGCCCCCATCCGTGTCGCACCCTGGAACCGGGATTCGCCGGCGGTGCGTGAGGGCCCCGGAGGGGCCCGGCACGTGGGAGGGCCGCGTCCGGCCGACGGCGCACACAGCTCGTCGCCCGGTCCGCGGCGGGTGATCCGCTTCCCTGCCGGGGTCGGAGCAGGCCGGGAAGCCGGGCGGCCGGATCAGCGCGCGTACTGGCCGAGAACCGCCCCACGAGGGAGCAGCAGCGGCTGAAGTTCCCGGCGCAGCAGATCGGCGTCCGGCTCGGGCAGCCTCAGCGACGCGCGGCGCATACGGACACTCCAGCTCCTGGGCTCGGGGAAGACCTGGAGATGCGGGACGAGGTCGGCGAGGGCCACCCCTTCATGGCGCGGGGCGAGGCCGTGCACCTGCAGGGTGCAGCCGGAGGTGAAGACCCGATCGCCGAACGCGACCGGGTCCGGGAGCGCCACGACCTCGGAGGTGACCGTTGCCAGACCCATGATCCGTCCGCGGTCGCGCCCCGGGTTCCGAAAGCACCCCCTCGTCGTGTAGAGGAGGATCTCGTCGCCCTTCTCCGGAAGCCCGGTGGTGCGGCGGGCGGGGAAGGCCATCCGCTGGTTCTCCAGCACCCAGGCCAGGGGCTCACGGTCACTGATGATGATCAGGTGCGTGGCCATCAGGCCCCGCCTCGCACCTGCTCGCGCAGGTCCTGGAGACGGACATCGGGGTCGTCCTTGAGGACGTACTTGCCGTAGCCGTTGATGTCGACCCCGGTCTGCGCCTTGAGCGCCGGCGAGGGCTTGGGGAACGCGCGGCCGTCCTCGATCTCGATCCAGCCGTCCGCCGTCACCGTGGCCTCGTGGGTGAGCCCTCGGCGCGGCTGGACGTGGACCAGCTTGTCCCCGGCCTTCAGCAGGCCCGCCTTGATGAGGGGCATCAAGTCCCCGGGGCGGCGCTTCGCCACGGCGCTCGACGAATGCCCGGAACCACCGAGGAGCAACCGCCGCAGCACGTCGTTGGGGGTGTCCACCAAGGGTTCGCACCGGCTCTGCAGAAAGGCGAACACCTCGTCGTCGATCTCGATGGAACGCATTGGCGACACGACTGGACCCCACCCATCTCTAGACACTGAAGCGCCAAAGTTTGCCAGACTGGAAGTTTTGATGCAAGTCTGGGTGCGTTTCGGGCGGAACAGGGAACTTGCGGGAGTCGGCGCTCGTCCTCGATCGGGTGGCCTCGGTCCCGGTCCTTCGGACGTGAGGCCTCTGGCATGCGGGTGTCTCCCGGTGGCACGACTCCGGGGTACCTTCATCGTCCCCACCCGGTCCTCACGCTGCGGTTGAGGAGTGTCAAAATTCCCCCAGCGCAGAACAAGGGGGGGATATGCAGGATCAGCGTGCTGCCATTCTGAGCGAGATTGATGCCGACCGCGGGGTCACCTCGGTGTCGATGGGTTGGCTTCGGGAGCGTTACGACCCGGAGTGGGGACGTCTGAGCGCCAGTCGAGCCGCAGAGATCAGCCGTTGGCTTGTGAAGCAGGAGGTCGCGCACCTCCCGTCGCCGCTGCCCTCGAGAGAGGTGGAGGAGGTGGTGCTCTACAGGCCGTCGTCTCCGGTCGGCGTGTACATCAACGCGGCGCGCTTGGAAGGCCCCTTCAAGCATCGCCCAGCCGCGGCTGCATACTTCCTTCAGGGCATCGCGCAGAGGCTGAGTGGCACTGCGCAGACGGAGACGAAGCGCGACTGACGACGACTGAAGAGCCCTCGGGACGCCTGCCGGGTTCAGAGGGTGAGTCTCAGCGCGTGCGCCGCACTGGCGTCGTCTTGTGTTGTCCGACCTGCCGCAAAACCCACCAAGATCACTACGTCATCATTGCGTGATCATTGGCAGCGGCTGCCTTTGGCGGCATTTGCCTGTGTATAAAAAAGACCTCACCGTCAGCATCTCTGCTGGTGGTGAGGTCTGGGCACACTTGCACAGTGTGCCCCCGGCAGGATTCGAACCTGCGCACACGGCTCCGGAGGCCGTTGCTCTATCCCCTGAGCTACGGGGGCGTGTCGGCCGGGGAGCTGTTGCTCGCGGCGACGGGTAGAACACTACCAGCTCGCCCGGGGTGCTCATGAACGGGTTTTCCCGTCGCGTCGTACACCCACGGCACGCCCGTGTCCGGGCCGGCGGCGGCGCGTGGGTGTCAGCCCGTGAGGGCGTCGTCCCTCGCGCGGGGCGGAAGTGGGGAAAAGCCGGACGCGGTGGCGGGGCCGGACCTACTCTCGAGTTGTGCCTAGGGCGTCTGGCCGAGTTCTTGTTGTGGACGACAACAAGGTCATCCGGCAGCTGATCAGGGTCAATCTCGAGCTGGAGGGCTTCGAGGTGGTGACCGCGGCCGATGGGGTCGAGTGTCTGGAAATCGTCCATCAGGTGCGACCCGACGCCGTCACGCTGGACGTCGTCATGCCGCGGCTGGACGGGCTCCGGACGGCCGCACGGCTGCGTGCGGACTCCCGGACCCGTGGGCTGCCGCTCGCCATCGTCAGCGCCACCACCCGGCACGAGGTCGACGCCGGGGTGGACGCGGGGGTCGACGCCTTTCTGGCCAAGCCCTTCGAGCCGACCGAACTCGTGCGCCTCGTAAGGCAGTTGGTCGAGGGCCGGGGCGCCGGGGGAGCGGGGGCGGCGATGCCCGGAGGCGGAGGCGTGCTCGGGGTGGGCGGGGAGAGCGAGTCGCCCGCCCAGGCGGGGCCGGCCGGGTAGTCCCGGGGAGCGGAGCGGTGCCGTCGGCGGTGCGGCGGGACCGGTGCCGGCGGGGCGTCCGTCCACATCCCGGGACTGTGCGAAACCGGTTCGCCCACCCACCCCCCTCCTCCCCTACGCTTGACCCGTGACCCCCGTAGAGCTCTCCCGCACCGTGCTGCACGCGGTACGTCGTGCCGTCGACGCGGGTGAGTTCGAGGTGGCCGTTCCCGAGCGGGCCGTGGTCGCTCCGCCGGGCCCCGGAGGGTGCGGCGACTACGCCACCGGCATCGCCCTCCAGCTCGCCCGCCCGGCCGGACAGCCCCCCCGCCGCGTCGCCGAGGTGCTGCGGTCGTATCTCGTCGACGCCGACGGCATCGGCGACGTCGTCCTCACCGGCCCCGGGTTCCTCAACATCAGCCTCCACGGCGCCGCCCCCGCCGGCCTCGTCGAGGAGATCCTGCGACGCGGCACCCGGTACGGACACACCGACGGCCCCGACGGCCCCGACAGCAGGCTCGTGCGGCTGCACTGCGCCCACGACCTCCGTGCCGTCGTCGTCGCCGACGCCGCCGCCCGCATCCTGCGCTCCCAGGGCGTCCGCGTCCGCACCGGCTGCACCGCCCCGCCCGACCCCGAGTGGACCGCCACCCTCGGCGTGCGCGTCGACGACACCGGGCCCGCGCCCGCTGCGCCCGCCGTCACCGTGCGGCCCGTCCCCGCCCCCCGCGCCCCCGACCCGCTGCGCCTCGGCCGCGACGCCTGCCGCTGGGCCCTGCTCCACCCCGCCGCCCACGACCGCCCCCGGACCGGCGACGAGCACCTCGTCCAGCGCGAGAGCAACCCCCTCTTCCGGGTGAGGTACGCCCACGCCCGCACCCGCGCCCTCTCCCGCAACGCCGCCGACCTGCGCTTCGCCCCCGCCCCCGGCCCCGTCGCCGAGGACGTCCAGGACATCCTCGCCGCCCTCGGTGACCACCCCCGCGTCCTCGCCGCCGCAGCGCGGCACCACGCGCCCGACCGGCTCGCCCGGCACCTCGTCACCGTCGCCGACGCGGCACTGCCCTTCCTGCCGACCGTGCTCCCCCGCGGGGCGGAGAAACCCTCGGCCGCCCACCGCGCCCGGCTCGCGCTCGCCGAAGCCGCCGGGACGGTGCTGGCCGGCGGCCTGTCCCTCCTCGGTATCGACGCACCCGACCATCTCTGAGAGAGCACCGAAGACGCCATGAGCCGTTCCGCACACCCCGCCGGGCCCCGTCACGCCGACGTCCTCCCCGAGGGGCACTACTCCGCGCCGCCCGCCGACCTCAACGCCCTCGACCCCAAGGTCTGGTCCCGGACCGTCGCGCGCGACGCCGACGGGACCGTCACCGTCGGCGGGATCCCCGTCACGCGGCTCGCCGAGGAGTACGGCACCCCCGCCTACGTCCTCGACGAGGCCGACTTCCGGGCCCGGGCACGGGCCTGGCGCACCGCCTTCGGCGACGACGCCGACGTCTTCTACGCCGGGAAGGCGTTCCTGTCCCGGGCCGTGGTGCGGTGGCTGGACGAGGAGGGGCTGAACCTCGACGTGTGCTCCGGCGGCGAGCTCGCCACCGCGCTCTCCGCCGGGATGCCGGCCGAGCGCATCGCCTTCCACGGCAACAACAAGTCGCCCCAGGAGATCGAGCGGGCAGTGCGGGCCGGGGTCGGGCGGATCGTGCTCGACTCCTTCCAGGAGATCGTCCGCGTCGCCCACATCGCGCGGGAGCTCGGCAGGCGCCAGCGCGTGCAGATCCGGATCACCGTCGGCGTCGAGGCCCACACGCACGAGTTCATCGCCACCGCCCACGAGGACCAGAAGTTCGGCATTCCGCTGGCCGGCGGGCAGGCCGCCGAGGCCGTACGGCGGGCGCTGCAACTGGACGGGCTCGAGCTCATCGGGATCCACTCCCACATCGGGTCGCAGATCTTCGACATGTCCGGCTTCGAGGTCGCCGCGCACCGCGTCGTCGGACTGCTCAAGGACATCCGGGACGAGCACGGCGTCGAGCTGCCCGAGATCGACCTCGGCGGCGGCCTCGGCATCGCGTACACCAGCGACGACGACCCCCGCGAGCCGCACGAGATCGCCAAGGCGCTCACCGAGATCGTGACGCGGGAGTGCGAGGCGGCCCGGCTCGCCACCCCGCGCATCTCCGTCGAGCCCGGGCGGGCCATCGTCGGCCCCACCGCCTTCACGCTCTACGAGGTCGGCACCGTCAAGCCGCTGGAGGGGCTGCGCACCTACGTCTCCGTCGACGGCGGCATGTCGGACAACATCCGCACCGCCCTGTACGACGCCGAGTACAGCGTCGCCCTCGTCTCGCGCGCCTCCGACGCCGGGCCCATGCTCGTCCGGGTCGTCGGCAAGCACTGCGAGAGCGGTGACATCGTGGTGAAGGACGCCTTCCTGCCGAGCGACCTGGCACCGGGCGACCTCATCGCCGTACCCGCCACCGGGGCGTACTGCCGGTCCATGGCCAGCAACTACAACCACGCGCTGCGGCCGCCGGTCGTCGCCGTGCGCGACGGTGAGGCACGTGTCGTCGTGCGGCGCGAGACGGAGGAGGATCTGCTGCGTCTCGACGTCGGATGAGACGTCGAGAGCGGGGCCGGACTCATGCCCGGGGGAAGATCTTCCGCCCGTCACCCCTGCGAAAATGAAATAAATGTCTCAGGATCCGGACGAATCGAAGAAAATCCCGTCCGGTGCATGAGACTGGTCCCACCGTCGAAGGTATGAAGGAAACGAGGTCGGATGATGCGTACGCGTCCGCTGAAGGTGGCGCTGCTGGGCTGTGGAGTGGTCGGCTCAGAGGTGGCGCGCATCATGACGACGCACGCCGACGACCTCGCCGCCCGCATCGGGGCCCCGGTGGAGCTCGCCGGGGTCGCCGTCCGCCGGCCCGACCGGGTGCGTGAGGGCATCGACCCCGCCCTGGTCACCACCGACGCCACCGCCCTGGTCAAACGCGGGGACATCGACGTGGTCGTCGAGGTCATCGGCGGCATCGAGCCCGCCCGGACCCTCATCACCACCGCCTTCGCGCACGGCGCCTCCGTCGTCTCCGCCAACAAGGCCCTCCTCGCCCAGGACGGCGCCGCCCTGCACGCCGCGGCGGAGGAGCACGGCAAGGACCTCTACTACGAGGCCGCCGTCGCCGGCGCCATCCCGCTGATCCGCCCGCTGCGCGAGTCCCTCGCCGGTGACAAGGTCAACCGCGTGCTCGGCATCGTCAACGGCACGACCAACTTCATCCTCGACGCCATGGACACCACCGGCGCCGGGTACCAGGAGGCCCTCGACGAGGCCACCGCCCTCGGTTACGCCGAGGCCGACCCGACCGCCGACGTCGAGGGCTTCGACGCCGCCGCCAAGGCCGCCATCCTCGCCGGGATCGCCTTCCACACGCGGGTGCGCCTCGACGACGTCCACCGCGAGGGCATGACCGAGGTCACCGCCGCCGACTTCGCCTCCGCCAAGGAGATGGGCTGCACCATCAAGCTGCTCGCCATCTGCGAGCGGGCCGCGGACGGCGCGTCGGTCACCGCGCGCGTGCACCCCGCGATGATCCCGCTCAGCCACCCGCTGGCGAGCGTGCGCGGCGCCTACAACGCCGTCTTCGTGGAGTCCGAGGCCGCGGGGCAGCTCATGTTCTACGGGCCCGGCGCCGGCGGCGCGCCGACCGCGTCCGCCGTGCTCGGCGACCTCGTCGCCGTCTGCCGCAACCGGATCGGCGGTGCCACCGGGCCCGGCGAGTCCGCCTATGCCGCACTGCCCGTCTCACCGATGGGCGACGTCGTCACGCGCTACCACATCAGCCTCGACGTCGCCGACAAACCGGGCGTCCTCGCCCAGGTGGCGACCGTGTTCGCCGAGCACGGTGTCTCCATCGACACCGTGCGGCAGTCGGGCAAGGACGGCGAGGCCTCCCTCGTCGTCGTCACCCACCGAGCGTCCGACGCCGCCCTCGGCGGCACCGTCGAGGCGCTGCGCAAGCTCGACACCGTGCGGGGTGTCGCCAGCATCATGCGGGTTGAAGGAGAGTAACGAGCAATGACCCACCAGTGGCGCGGAATCATCGAGGAGTACCGGGACAGGCTGCCCGTCTCCGACAGCACGCCCGTCGTGACGCTCCGCGAGGGCGGCACGCCGCTCGTGCCCGCGCAGGTGCTCTCCGAGCGCACGGGCTGCGAGGTCCACCTCAAGGTGGAGGGCGCGAACCCGACCGGGTCCTTCAAGGACCGCGGCATGACCATGGCCATCAGCAAGGCCAAGGAGGAGGGCGCGCAGGCCGTCATCTGCGCCTCCACCGGCAACACCTCCGCCTCCGCCGCCGCGTACGGCGTGCGGGCCGGGATGGTCTCCGCCGTCCTCGTGCCGCAGGGCAAGATCGCGCTCGGCAAGATGGGCCAGGCCCTCGTGCACGGCGCGAAGATCCTCCAGGTCGACGGCAACTTCGACGACTGCCTCACGCTCGCCCGCGCGCTCAGCGACAACTACCCGGTGGCGCTGGTCAATTCGGTCAACCCGGTGCGCATCGAGGGACAGAAGACCGCCGCCTTCGAGATCGTCGACATGCTCGGCGACGCCCCCGACATCCACGTCCTGCCGGTCGGCAACGCGGGCAACATCACCGCGTACTGGAAGGGCTACAAGGAGTACGCCGCCGACGGCGTCAGCACCAGGAAGCCCCGCATGTGGGGCTTCCAGGCCTCCGGCAGCGCCCCGATCGTGCGCGGCGAGGTCGTCAAGGACCCGTCGACCATCGCCACCGCCATCCGCATCGGCAACCCCGCCTCCTGGGACTTCGCGCTCGCCGCGCGGGACGAGTCGGGCGGCGCCATCGACGAGGTGACGGACCGTGAGATCCTGCGCGCCTACCGGCTGTTGGCCTCCCAGGAGGGCGTCTTCGTCGAGCCCGCGTCCGCCGCGTCGGTGGCCGGTCTGCTGAAGGCCGCAGAGCAGGGCAAGGTCGACCCGGGCCAGCGCATCGTGTGCACCGTCACCGGCAACGGCCTCAAGGACCCGGACTGGGCCGTCGCCGGCGCCCCGCAGCCGGTCACCGTCCCGGTCGACGCCGCCACGGCGGCCGAGCGCCTCGGCCTCGTCTGAGACACCTCGCCCGGGCCCCGGCGGGGCGGCCACGCCGTCCCGCCGGCCGGAAAAGCGCCGATACACCGGCGCGAACGGGCGTAAGCGACGTCCAGCCGGGAAAAAGTCCTTCACGTGGGGGGCACAGGGGGCTTACGACACGCATCGTGCGCCTCCTGTGCGCCCTATGTCGCCGCAGAACCTTCCTTCGATAGGCTGTACCGAACCCGCCCGCCGCATATGCCGCGGTACCGCGCCGTCTCCGCGGTCGGCAAGCGGCAGTGGTGCGGTCGCCCGTCCGGCAGGCAGCGGCGGCCCCGGGGGATCTGTTCGTCACCGAATACCGATCGCACGGCATTCGACAACCACGCAGCTCAAGGAGAGTCATCGAGCGATGGCCGGTCCAGCGTTCCGCGCCGCCGCCGTCCGGGTGCGCGTCCCCGCCACCAGCGCCAATCTCGGCCCGGGCTTCGACGCCCTCGGCCTCGCGCTGGGCTTGTACGACGACGTGGTCGTCCGGGTGGCCGACTCCGGGCTGCACATCGACATCGCGGGTGAGGGCAGCGAGACGCTGCCGCGCGACGAGAAACACCTGCTCGTACGCTCCCTGCGCACCGCCTTCGACCTCCTCGGCGGACAGCCGCGCGGTCTGGAGATCGTCTGCGCCAACCGCATCCCGCACGGCCGCGGCCTCGGCTCCTCCTCCGCCGCCATCTGCGCCGGCATCGTCGCCGCCCGCGCGGTGACCATAGGCGGTGAGACCCGCCTCGACGACGACGCGCTGCTCGACCTCGCCACCGAGATCGAGGGCCACCCCGACAACGTCGCGGCGTGTCTCCTGGGCGGCTTCACCCTGTCCTGGATGGAGTCCGGCGCTGCCCGGGCGATCAGGATGGAGCCCGCCGATTCCATCGTTCCGGTGGTTTTCGTCCCCGGGAAGCCGGTGCTGACGGAGACCGCGCGCGGACTGCTCCCGCGCACCGTCCCGCACGTCGACGCCGCCGCCAACGCCGGCCGCGCCGCCCTGCTCGTCGAGGCCCTGACCAGGCGCCCCGAGCTGCTGCTGCCGGCCACCGAGGACCGCCTCCACCAGGAGTACCGCGCGCCGGCCATGCCGGAGAGCGCCGCGCTGGTGGACAGGCTGCGCGCCGACGGCGTCCCGGCGGTCATCTCCGGCGCCGGACCCACGGTGATGGCACTGGCCGACGCCGGCACGGCCGACAAGGTCGAGGCGCTGGCCGGCACGGACTGGGCCGCCAACCGGCTCGGCCTGGACCAGCAGGGCGCGGTCGTCCTGCCGCTGGCGACCTCCGGCGACAGCTAGACGCGCACGGTCGCCGGATTTCGAGAGGGGGAATGTTTGTTGGATCCGGTAGTGTTAATCTCAAGTCTGCACCCGACCCCACCATGGCGAGGTGCCTCGTGTCCCCGTCCGGGACAGACATTCTTCCGGGAGCCCCCCAAGCCGCATTGTGTGCTGGACGCCGTACGTCGTCAGTACGGCCGACACGGACACTGAGCGGCCCGCCGGGCACGCTCCGGAACCGGCGCGACCACACCGCGTGACACAGACACTGGGTGCCACGGTCAGGGGAAGCGCCATCACCAGATATCTCTTCCGCCGTTTGGGCGGACCACCGCCCCGGCACGGTCCACACAGCAAGGACCGAAGCCGGACAGCACAACCGGTCGCCGAGCCAGACAGGCCGACGTCCGCTCCAGGGAAGGACCCTTCGTGAGCGACACCACCGATCTGATGGGCGCACGTGTCGAGGAGACCGCTGCCGCGCCCGCCACGGACGCCTCCGCGCCTGCCACCGGTGCCGGCTCCCGGCGGCGCCGCGGTACCGGCCTCGAGGGCATGGTGCTGGCCGAGCTGCAGCAGGTCGCGTCCGGCCTCGGCATCAGGGGCACCGCGCGGATGCGCAAGAGCCAGCTGATCGAGGTCATCAAGGAAGCGCAGGCCGCCGGGGGAGCCCCCGCCAAGGCCGCGCCCGCCGCGGACGCCGCCGGCGAGACCAAGCCGAAGCGCCGCGCCACCTCCCGGACCCGTACGGGCGACGAGAGCGCCGCCGCCGACAAGGCCGGCAAGGCCGAGAAGAAGGCGGACAAGGCCACCGACAAGGCCGTCGCCCAGCAGCAGATCGAGATCCCCGGCCAGCCCTCCCCGAAGGTCCCGGCCGCCGAGGCCGGCGCCCCCGCCGACGAGGCGCCCTCCGAGCGCCGCCGCCGCCGTGCCACCGCCGACGCGGGCAGCCCGGCCGCCGCCGCGACCGACACGGTCGTCGCCGACACCAGGACCGAGCAGCGCAACGACTCCTCCGCGCAGCAGACGCAGCAGCCGCAGTCCCAGGGCCAGCACCAGGGCGACGGACGGGGCGACGCCGGTGACGGCGAGGGCCGCCGCCGCGACCGCCGCGAGCGCGGCCGCGACCGTGACCGCGACCGTCGCGGCAAGGGCGACGACCAGCAGCAGAACCAGGGCGGCGGTCAGCGCCAGCAGCAGGGCGGCGGCCGCCAGGACCGTCAGCAGCAGCAGGATGACGACGACTTCGAGGGCGGCCGCCGCGGCCGCCGCGGCCGCTACCGCGACCGCCGGGGCCGTCGCGGGCGCGACGACATCCAGCAGGAGCCGCAGATCAACGAGGACGACGTCCTCATCCCGGTCGCCGGCATCCTCGACATCCTCGACAACTACGCGTTCATCCGGACCTCCGGCTACCTGCCCGGCCCCAACGACGTGTACGTCTCCCTCGCCCAGGTCCGCAAGAACGGCCTGCGCAAGGGCGACCACATCACCGGCGCGGTCCGCCAGCCGAAGGAGGGCGAGCGCCGCGAGAAGTTCAACGCGCTGGTCCGCCTCGACTCCGTCAACGGCATGGCGCCCGAACACGGCCGCGGACGCCCCGAGTTCAACAAGCTGACGCCGCTGTACCCGCAGGACCGCCTCCGCCTGGAGACGGACCCGGGCGTGCTGACGACCCGCATCATCGACCTCGTCTCGCCCATCGGCAAGGGCCAGCGCGGTCTGATCGTGGCCCCGCCGAAGACCGGCAAGACCATGATCATGCAGGCGGTCGCCAACGCGATCACCCACAACAACCCCGAGTGCCACCTGATGGTCGTCCTCGTCGACGAGCGTCCGGAAGAGGTCACCGACATGCAGCGGTCGGTGAAGGGCGAGGTCATCTCCTCGACCTTCGACCGCCCGGCCGAGGACCACACCACGGTCGCCGAGCTGGCCATCGAGCGCGCCAAGCGCCTGGTGGAACTGGGCCACGACGTCGTCGTGCTGCTCGACTCGATCACTCGCCTGGGCCGCGCGTACAACCTCGCCGCCCCGGCCTCCGGCCGCATCCTGTCCGGTGGTGTCGACTCGACCGCCCTGTACCCGCCGAAGCGCTTCTTCGGTGCGGCCCGCAACATCGAGGACGGCGGCTCGCTGACCATCCTCGCCACCGCACTGGTGGACACCGGGTCCCGCATGGACGAGGTGATCTTCGAGGAGTTCAAGGGCACCGGCAACATGGAGCTCAAGCTCGACCGCAAGCTCGCCGACAAGCGCATCTTCCCGGCGGTGGACGTGGACGCGTCCGGCACCCGCAAGGAAGAGATCCTGCTCGGCAGCGACGAGCTCGCCATCACCTGGAAGCTGCGCCGGGTGCTGCACGCGCTCGACTCGCAGCAGGCGATCGAACTGCTCCTCGACAAGATGAAGCAGACCAAGTCGAACGCCGAGTTCCTGATGCAGATCCAGAAGACGACCCCGGCGCCCGGCAACGGCGACTGAGGACCGTCGGCGACGACGCATCGGTGGAAGGGCCGCTCCCGGCGAGGGAGCGGCCCTTCCCGCGTCCGCGCACCCGCGCCGCCCGCCACCCGCGGTCTGCCGCCCGCCGGTCCCGGTGAGAGACGTTCACCACACGCAACGTCACCGGCGCGGACCCCGAAGGGCCCGCAGTCCTGGAGAAAACCGCAGGTGAGCGCCGTGTCCCCGCTCCTTCCGGACACGTTCCGTCACCGTTCTCCCGGCCGGGAGCCACAGACGCCTGTGCCACCCTGTGCCGGGTTTCTCCGCCTCAGCCGCGGAGGGACGATGGTGAGGTGACGGCCGGTACCCGGCCGGACCGCAGCCGACCCTGGACCAGGGGGTACCCGACCGGACCGAGAACCGAGGAGCACATGGCAGCCGAGAGCACGCCGGACCCCGCCATACCCGGCCCCGGACAGTCCCGCGCCGACGGGCCCCGCCGCGGGGGCAGGGGACGCCGCCGCAGGCCCCGCGGCAGACGGCACAAGGCACTGCTCGCCGCGGCCTGGACCACTGCGGGCATCGTCGTCCTCGGCGGCACCGGCGCCGGAGTCCTGTACGTCAAGCTCAACGGCAACCTCACGAGCGTCGACATCGACCAGGTCCTCGGCACCGACCGGCCGAAGAAGGCCGGCAACGGCTCCGAGAACATCCTCGTCCTCGGCTCGGACACCCGCGCCGACGGCAACGGGAAGCTCGGCGGCGGCACCGACGACGGCACCGCCCGCTCCGACACGGCGATGGTCGTGCACGTCCACAAGGGCCACAAGAAGGCCAGCGTCGTCTCCATCCCCCGCGACACCCTCATCGACCGCCCCGAGTGCACCGGCACCGACGGCGAGAAGCACCCCGCCGCCACCGACGTGATGTTCAACTCCGCCTACTCCACCGGCGGCGCCGCCTGCGCCGTGAAGACCGTCGAGTCGCTCAGCGGACTGCGCATGGACCACTACCTCGAGGTCGACTTCAGCGGCTTCCGGCAGCTCGTCGACGACCTCGGCGGCGTGGAGATCACCACCACCGAGGACATCGCGGACCCCGACAGCCACCTCGACCTGAAGGCCGGCACCCACCGGCTCGACGGCGAACAGGCCCTCGGCCTGGTCCGCACCCGGCACGGCGTCGGCGACGGCTCCGACCTCGGCCGCATCCAGCTCCAGCAGGCCTTCGTCAAGGCCCTGGTCCACCAGGTCGAGAACGTCGGCGTCCTCGCCAACCCCAAGAAGCTGTACGACATCGCCGACACCGCCACCAAGACCCTCACCACCGACTCCGGCCTGGGCTCGGTGAACTCCCTGATGTCCTTCGCGGGCGGCCTCAAGGGCATCGACCCCGGCGCCATGCACATGGTCACCATGCCGGTCGTCTACGACCCCGCCGACGGCAACCGCGTCCTCGTCGAGGAGACCAAGGCCCGGCAGGTGTGGACGGCCCTGGGGCAGGACCGGCCGATCCCGGCCGCGGCCCTGGAGGACACCGCCACCGGCGAGGCCGGGGACGTCGTGGACGCCGCGGAATAGATACCCCCGCCCCCCGGTTTGGGGAGTAGGCGCCAGTCCTGGCAGACTGGTACGTCGGCCCCGGTTCACGCCCCCGCATCCCGCGGGAGCGACCCGGCGCCCTCCCGAACCTAGGAGACACCTTGAAGCGCGACATCCACCCCGAGTACGTCGAGACGCAGGTCAGCTGCACCTGCGGCGCGTCGTTCACCACCCGCAGCACCATCGAGTCCGGCACCATCCGGGCCGAGGTCTGCTCCGAGTGCCACCCGTTCTACACGGGCAAGCAGAAGATCCTCGACACCGGTGGCCGTGTGGCCCGCTTCGAGGCCCGCTTCGGCAAGGCCGCCGGCTCCAAGAAGTAGCGAGCCCCCATCGCCGGTCCACGGCCGCGACCCCAGCCGGGGGAGCGCCGGGACCGGCGTTTTTGGTCGCCCGCCTTCCCCTCACCGCAGTAGCAGGAGCCCAAGATGTTCGAGGCCGTCGAGGAACTCGTCGCCGAGCACGCCGACCTGGAGAAGAAGCTCGCCGACCCGTCGGTCCACTCCGACCAGGCCAACGCGCGCAAGCTGAACAAGCGGTACGCCGAGCTCACCCCGATCGTCGCCACGTACCGCTCCTGGAAGCAGACCGGTGACGACATGGAGACCGCGCGCGAACTCGCCGCCGACGACCCGGACTTCGCCGCCGAGGTCAAGGAGCTGGACAAGCAGCGCGAGGAGCTCACCGAGAAGCTCCGCCTCCTGCTCGTCCCGCGCGACCCCAGCGACGACAAGGACGTCATCCTCGAGATCAAGGCCGGTGCGGGCGGCGACGAGTCGGCGCTGTTCGCCGGCGACCTGCTGCGCATGTACCTGCGCTACGCCGAGCGGGTCGGCTGGAAGACCGAGATCATCGACGCCACCGAGTCCGAGCTGGGCGGCTACAAGGACGTCCAGGTCGCCGTGAAGACCAAGGGCGGCCAGGGCGCCACCGAGCCCGGCCAGGGCGTGTGGGCCCGGCTGAAGTACGAGGGCGGCGTGCACCGCGTGCAGCGCGTGCCCGCGACCGAGTCCCAGGGGCGCATCCACACCTCCGCGGCCGGCGTGCTCGTCACGCCCGAGGCCGAGGAGATCGACGTCGAGATCAACCCGAACGACCTGCGCATCGACGTCTACCGGTCCTCCGGCCCCGGCGGCCAGTCCGTCAACACCACCGACTCCGCCGTGCGCATCACGCACATCCCCACCGGGGTCGTCGCCTCCTGCCAGAACGAGAAGAGCCAGCTGCAGAACAAGGAGCAGGCCATGCGTATCCTGCGCTCCAGGCTGCTCGCGGCGGCGCAGGAGGAGGCGGAGAAGGAGGCCGCGGACGCCCGGCGCAGCCAGGTCCGCACCGTCGACCGCTCCGAGAAGATCCGCACGTACAACTACCCGGAGAACCGCATCTCGGACCACCGCGTCGGCTTCAAGGCGTACAACCTGGACCAGGTCCTGGACGGCGACCTCGACGCGGTCATCCAGGCCTGCGTCGACGCGGACTCGGCGGCCAAGCTGGCCGCCGCGTAAGCACCGCCGTACCCACCCGCACCGGACCACAGCTCAGCCCCGGAGGACCAGCGTGCCGCAACATCACGGGGGGCGACCCCCGAACCCCCGCAGTGTGCTGCTCGCGGAGGTGGCCCAGGCCACCCAGCGGCTGGCCGCCGCCGGCGTGCCCTCGCCGCGCACCGACGCCGAGGAGCTCGCCGCGTTCCTGCACGGCGTCAAGCGGGGCCAGCTGCACACCGTGCCGGACGCGGACTTCGACGCCCGGTACTGGGAGGTCGTCGCCCGCCGCGAGGCGCGCGAGCCGCTCCAGCACATCACCGGCCGCGCCTACTTCCGCTACCTGGAGCTCCAGGTCGGCCCCGGCGTCTTCGTGCCCCGCCCCGAGACCGAGTCGGTCGTCGACTGGGCCATAGACGCCGTGCGCGCCATGGACGTCGTCGAGCCGTGCATCGTCGACCTGTGCACCGGCTCGGGCGCCATCGCGCTCGCCCTCGCCCAGGAGGTGCCGCGCTCGCGCGTGCACGCCGTGGAGCTGTCCGAGGACGCCCTGGTGTGGACCCGCAAGAACATGGAGGGGTCCAGGGTCGACCTGCGCCAGGGCGACGCCCTGACCGCCTTCCCGGACCTCGACGGCCAGGTCGACCTGGTCGTCTCCAACCCGCCGTACATCCCGCTCACCGAGTGGGAGCACGTCGCCCCCGAGGCCCGCGACCACGATCCCGAGATGGCCCTGTTCTCCGGCGAGGACGGCCTCGACCTGATCCGCGGCCTGGAACGCACCGCGCACCGCCTGCTGCGCCCCGGCGGGGTCGTCGTCGTCGAGCACGCCGACACCCAGGGCGGCCAGGTGCCGTGGATCTTCACCGAGGAGCGGGGCTGGGCCGACGCGGCCGACCACCCCGACCTCAACAACCGCCCCCGCTTCGCGACCGCCCGCAAGGCGACGCCGTGAGCACCCCGACGACCCCGACCCCGCAGTACGTGTACGAGGAGGCCCGCTAAATGGCTCGGCGATACGACACCAACGACGCGACCGACCGCGCGACCGGTCTGCGCGAGGCCGCGTCCGCCGTCCGCCGTGGCGAGCTCGTGGTGCTGCCCACGGACACGGTGTACGGCATCGGCGCCGACGCCTTCTCCGCGGAGGCCGTCGGCGACCTGCTGGAGGCCAAGGGCCGGGGCCGCAACATGCCCAGCCCCGTCCTGATCGGCTCCCCGAACACCCTGCACGGCCTGGTCACCGACTTCTCCGAGCAGGCCTGGGAGCTGGTCGACGCCTTCTGGCCGGGCGCGCTCACGATCGTCGCCAAGCACCAGCCGTCCCTGCAGTGGGACCTCGGCGAGACCCGCGGCACGGTCGCCGTGCGCATGCCGCTGCACCCCGTCGCCATCGAGCTGCTCACCGAGTTCGGCCCCATGGCCGTCTCCTCCGCCAACCTGACCGGCCACCCCGCGCCGGAGGACTGCGACGCCGCGCAGGCCATGCTCGGCGACTCCGTCTCCGTCTACCTCGACGGCGGCCCGACCCCCGGCAACGTCCCCTCGTCCATCGTCGACGTCACCCGCGAGGTGCCCGTGCTGCTGCGCGCGGGCGCGCTGTCCGCGGAGGAGCTGCGCAAGGTGGTACCCGATCTCGAGGTGGCGAATTGACAGCCCCTGAGACGGGGCGTGGCATAGGCACCGGGGAACGCGCCGCGGAGGTGACGACGACGTTCGGCTTTCCGCGCGACAGCTTCCGCATCCTCCACGTCAGCACCGGAAACGTCTGCCGCTCGCCCATCACCGAGCGGCTGACCCGGCATTTCGTGACGGAGCGGCTGGGCGTCCTCGGCAGGGCCCTCGTCGTGGAGAGCGCGGGCACCTGGGGCCACGAGGGCGCGCCCATGGAGGCGAACGCCGAGACGGTTCTCGCCGAGTTCGGCGCGGACACCTCCGGTTTCACCGGGCGCGAGCTCCTCGACGAGCACGTCATCCGCGCGGACCTCGTCCTGACGGCGACCCGCGACCACCGGGCCCAGGTCATCTCCATGGGCCACTCGGCGGGGCTGCGCACCTTCACCCTCAAGGAGTTCACCCGCCTGGTGAACGCCATCGACCCCGCGACCCTGCCCACCCTGGACGAGGGCGTGGTCACCCGCGCGCGTGCGCTGGTGCGTGCCGCGGCCGCGCTGCGCGGGTGGCTCCTGGCACCGACGGCGGAGGCCGACGAGGTGTACGACCCCTACGGGGCGCCGCTGCCGTTCTTCCGCTCCGTCGGGGACGAGATACACCAGGCGCTGGACCCGGTGGTGACGGCGCTGACGGGCGTGCCCGCGCGCGCCTGACGCGGGGCGGCCCCCGGACACCGGGAGCGGGACGGCCGCCCGCGGCGGTGACTGCCCGGGCGGCCCGGTCCCCCCGGGCCTACATTGGTCGTACATCACCACGGCGAGTGCGCCGAAGGGTCGCGCAGGCGCCCCGGAGGCGGACCGAGCCGGAAACAGCCGCACGCCCGGAGCGCACCATGTCGGTCACCCACGCCCCCGAGGCCGATGCCGGTGTCCTGCTGCGGCAGGACCCCGAGCTGGCCGAGATCCTGCTCGCCGAACGTCACAGGCAGTCGACGACGCTCCAGCTGACCGCCGCCGAGAACTTCGCGTCCCCCGCCGTGCTGGCCGCCCTCGGCTCCCCGCTGGCCAACAAGTACGCCGAGGGCTATCCGGGCGCCCGGCACCACGGCGGCTGCGAGATCGCCGACGCCGCCGAGCGGCTCGCCGTGGAACGCGCCCGGGACCTCTTCGGCGCCGAGCACGCCAACGTGCAGCCCCACTCCGGCTCCTCCGCCGTGCTCGCCGCCTACGCCGCCCTCCTGCGCCCCGGCGACACGGTCCTCGCGCTCGGCCTGCCGTACGGCGGTCACCTCACGCACGGCTCGCCCGCCAACTTCTCCGGCCGCTGGTTCCACTTCGTCGGTTACGGCGTGGACGCGGAGACCGGGCTGACCGACCACGACCAGGTGCGCACCCTGGCCCGCACCCACCGGCCCAAGGCGATCGTGTGCGGTTCCATCGCCTACCCCCGCCACCCCGACTACGCGGCCTTCCGCGAGGTCGCCGACGAGGTCGGCGCCTACCTCATCGCGGACGCCGCCCACCCGATCGGGCTGGTCGCCGGGGGAGCGGCGCCCAGCCCGGTGCCGTACGCCGACATCGTCTGCGCCACCACGCACAAGGTGCTGCGCGGACCGCGCGGCGGCATGATCCTGTGCGGGAGCGAACTGGCCGAGCGGGTCGACCGGGCCGTGTTCCCGTTCACGCAGGGCGGCGCCCAGATGCACACCGTCGCCGCCAAGGCCGTCGCCTTCGGCGAGGCGTCCGCACCGGCGTTCGCCGCGTACGCCCGCCAGGTGGTCGCCAACGCCCGCGCCCTCGCCGCCCACCTGGCCGCCGAGGGCCTCGTCGTCACCACCGGCGGCACCGACACCCACCTGATCACCGCCGACCCGGGCCCGCTCGGCGTCGACGGGCGGACCGCGCGGGGCCGGCTGGCCGCCGCCGGGATCGTGCTGGACTGCTGCGCGCTGCCGCACGCGGACGCCCGTGGCCTGCGCCTGGGCACCGCCGCGCTGACCACGCAGGGGATGACGGAGGGGGAGATGCGCACGGTGGCCGCGCTGCTCGCCGGGGTGCTGCGGGGCGCCACGGCCCCCGCCGCGGCGCGGGAGGCCGTACGGGAGCTGACGGCGGCGTTCCCTCCGTATCCGGGCTGAGGCAGGGTAGACGCACGCGTGTGCACAGCCGCTCGTGCAACCATCGTCGCTACCCGGAAGTCCTCACACATATGCGTCCCTCGCTAGGGTGTGGGGCTGGGACTGGCCAGCGAGACCTGTGGGGAAGCCCGTGCGTGAATACCTGCTGACGCTCTGCATCACGGCCGCGGTGACGTATCTGCTGACAGGGCCGGTACGGAAATTCGCGATCGTGGCGGGCGCGATGCCGGAGATCCGGGCACGCGATGTGCACCGGGAGCCCACTCCGCGCCTCGGCGGGATCGCGATGTTCTTCGGACTGTGCGCGGGTCTGCTGGTCGCCGACCACCTCACCAACCTCCATGAGGTCTTCGAGAAGTCCAACGAACCGCGGGCCCTGCTCTCCGGCGCCGCCCTGATCTGGCTGATCGGCGTCCTGGACGACAAGTTCGAGATCGACGCCCTGATCAAGCTGGGCGGGCAGATGATCGCCGCCGGCGTGATGGTGGTGCAGGGGCTGACGATCCTGTGGATCCCGGTGCCGGGCGTGGGGACGGTGGCGCTGACCCAGTGGCAGGGCACCCTGCTCACCGTCGCGCTGGTGGTCATCACCATCAACGCGGTGAACTTCGTCGACGGCCTGGACGGGCTGGCGGCGGGCATGGTGTGCATCGCCGCGTGCGCGTTCTTCCTGTACGCCTACCGCATCTGGTTCGGCTACAACATCGAGGCCGCGGCCCCCGCGACGCTCTTCGCGGTGGTCCTCATGGGCATGTGCCTCGGCTTCCTGCCGCACAACATGCACCCGGCCCGCATCTTCATGGGCGACTCCGGCTCGATGCTGATCGGCCTCGTCCTGGCGGCCGGCGCGATCTCGGTCACCGGGCAGGTCGACCCCGACGTGATGTCGCTGTTCTCCGGCTCCGAGCGCAACACCGTGCACCAGATGGTGCCGGTCTACATCCCGCTGCTGATGCCGCTGACCATCATCGCCATCCCGGCCGCCGACCTGATCCTCGCCATCGTGCGGCGGACCTGGCGCGGCCAGTCGCCGTTCGCCGCGGACCGGGGGCACCTGCACCACCGGCTGCTGGAGGTCGGCCACTCCCACAGCCGCGCGGTGCTGATCATGTACTTCTGGTCGGCGCTGATCGCCTTCGGCGCGCTCGCCTACTCGGTGAACGCCGCCTCCATGTGGATCGTGCTGAGCGTCGTCCTCCTCAGCGCGATCGGCCTGGTGCTGCTCCTGCTGCCGCGCTTCAGGCCCCGCGCCCCCCGCTGGGCCGAGCGCTTCGTGCCGCCCCGCTACCGGCGCCGCAGGCCGGCCGCGGCCCCGGGGAGCACCGCGCCCGCCGCGGACGCGGCGGAGGACCGGGTGCCGGCCGCCGTGGGCGTCTCGGGCGTCAACGGGGCCACCGCCGTCGGCCCGCGTTCGCGCGCAAGGTAAGAATTCGACTAGAGCATTGCCAAACCATGGGGGAACGATTCACCGCAATATCAGACAGAACGTATCTGTAATTGCACAAACGCGCTTTGTCACTCTCATGTGTGACAGCAAGCACACCCTCAGGTAAAGACCTCATCAAATAGTTTGTGATACCGTTCACGAGAACCCCGGATGGAGCCGAAGGGCCGCAGTGCGACGGCCCATTGGCGCGGGTCCCGCACCCGACCCGGGGGATTACGCTCGTCCATGACGACACCCCCTGCCCCCTGAAAGCGGAGTTGCCGCCATGCCGTCCAACGACGTCCGGATCCTGATCCAGGCTGCCGTACCCACCGCTGTCGTCGGTGCGGTCGCAGCCGCGATCGGCGGCGCCGTCGAAGGCGGCAAGGGAGCGATCGGGGCCGTTGTCGGAGTGGTTCTCGTGATCCTTTTCATGGGAGCGGGGCTGTACGTCCTCCAGTGGACCGCCAAATCGCTGCCGAACCTGTTCCAGGCGATGGCGTTGATGATGTACATGGCGCAGATCGCGCTGATGTTCGTCTTCATCGTGCTCTTCAGGGACACGACGCTGTTCCACCCGAAGGTCTTCGCCCTCGCACTGCTCGCCGGCACTCTCACCTGGGTCGCGGCGCAGGCGCGTGCCCACATGAAGGCCAAGACGCTGTACGTGGAGCCCGAGTCGACGACAGGTGAGAAGAAGGAAACCCCGGGGCGCCCGTCGTGAGACGTAGGGCCGGGATAAAGGCGCATGCGCGACCCTGCTATCGTCCGGTGCCAACTGCGGCATCGCGGGCGCGGGCATCCGAGATGACGCCTGTCGCGACGCGCGGCGAGATGCCCCCCAGCCGCCCCTGTACCCGTAACACCAGATCCGTGCCGAACCGCGGCCCCGTGCCGCGCCGACACCACGAGGTTGCCGAATCCATGCGCCACGCTGAAGGAGCCCGCGGTGAGTGCTGACCCGACGCAGGTGCTCGCCTTCGAGACCGACTGCCACATCTTCGACGGCTGTGGCTTCCCGTCTCCCGGGCTGCACTCGTTCCTGTTCGAGCCCATCTGGGGCGACGGTGACAGCAACGTGTACTTCAACAAGCCGATGCTGCTGGCGCTGCTCGGCTCGGTCATCGTGATCGGCTTCTTCTGGGCGGCCTTCCGCCGGCCCAAGGTCGTCCCCGGCAAGCTCCAGATGGTCGCCGAGACGGGGTACGACTTCGTCCGCCGCGGCATCGTCTACGAGACGATGGGCAAGCGCGAGGGCGAGAAGTACGTCCCCTTCGTCGTCGCCATGTTCTTCTTCGTCTGGATGATGAACCTCTGGTCGATCATCCCGCTCGCCCAGTTCCCGGTGACGTCGATCATCGCCTACCCGGCGGCGCTCGCCCTGCTCGTCTACGTCCTCTGGGTCTCGCTGACCTTCAAGAAGCACGGTTTCGTCGGCGCCCTGAAGAACTTCACCGGCTACGACAAGTCGCTCGGCGCCGCTCTGCCGGTCGTCATGCTGATCGAGGCCTTCTCGAACCTGCTCGTGCGGCCCTTCACCCACGCCGTGCGACTCTTCGCGAACATGTTCGCCGGCCACATCCTGATCGTGCTGTTCACCATCGCCAGCTGGTACCTGCTGAACGGCATCGGGATCGCCTACGCCGGCGTCTCGTTCGTGATGGTCCTGGTGATGACCGCCTTCGAGCTCTTCATCCAGGCCCTGCAGGCGTACGTCTTCGTCCTGCTGACCGTTACCTACATCCAGGGCGCGCTCGCCGAGCACCACTGAGCGTCCCGCACCCGCTCCCAGTCGTCCGGTGGCCCACCCCCACCGGAACCGTGAAGAAAAGGAAGAACTGGCATGTCCCAGACCCTCGCCGCCGTCACCGGCTCGATCGCTTCCATCGGTTACGGCATCGCCGCCTTCGGCCCCGGCATCGGCGTCGGCATCATCTTCGGTAAGGGCACCGAAGCCATCGCCCGCCAGCCCGAGGCCGCCGGCCTGATCCGCGCCAACCAGATCCTCGGCTTCGCCTTCTGTGAGGCGCTCGCCCTGATCGGTCTGGTCATGCCGTTCGTCTACGGCCGGTAATCAGCCGATCCGCGACCGGTTCACTAGACGAAAGGCACTCTGATATGAGCGCACTGCTTCATATCGCGGCCGAGGAGACGCAGAACCCCCTCGTCCCGCCGATTCCCGAGCTCGTCATCGGCCTGCTCGCCTTCGTCATCGTCTTCGGCTTCCTCGCCAAGAAGCTCCTCCCGAACATCAACAAGGTTCTGGAGCAGCGTCGCGAGGCGATCGAGGGCGGTATCGAGAAGGCCGAGGCCGCCCAGACCGAGGCGCAGAGCGTGCTGGAGCAGTACAAGGCTCAGCTCGCCGAGGCCCGGCACGAGGCCGCGCGCCTGCGTCAGGAGGCGCAGGAGCAGGGCGCCGCGCTCATCGCAGAGATGCGCGCGGAGGGCCAGCGGCAGCGTGAGGAGATCATCGCCGCCGGACACGCGCAGGTCGAGGCCGAGCGCAAGGCCGCCGCGTCCGCGCTGCGCCAGGACGTCGGCAAGCTCGCCACCGACCTGGCCGGCAAGCTCGTCGGCGAGTCCCTCGAGGACCACGCCCGGCAGAGCCGTGTCATCGACCGTTTCCTGGACGAGCTCGAGGACAAGGCGACGAAGGCCGAGGCCACGCGATGAACGGAGCGAGCCGCGAGGCCCTGGCCGCCGCACGTGAGCGCCTCGACGCGCTGACGGACTCCACGCCCGTGGACGCGGGCTCGCTCGCCGACGAGCTGGCCGCAGTCACCGCGCTGCTCGACCGCGAGGTGTCGCTGCGCCGGGTCCTCACCGACCCGGCGCAGGCCGGCGAGGCCAAGGCCGAACTGGCCCAGCGACTCCTGGGCACCCAGATCAGCGGCCCCGCCGCCGACCTGGTGTCCGGCATGGTGCGCTCCCGCTGGTCGCAGTCGCGCGACCTGGTGGACGCGCTGGAGGAGCTGGCGAACACCGCCGACCTCACCGCCGCGCAGAAGCGGGGCCGGCTCGACAACGTCGAGGACGAGCTGTTCCGGTTCGGCCGGATCGTCGCCTCGAACAACGAGCTGCGCGCCGCGCTGACCGACCGCTCGGCCACCACCGCGGCCAAGGGCGAGCTGCTGCGCAGCCTGCTCGGCGGCCGGGCGGAGCGGACCACCGAGCGTCTGGTGACGCGTCTGGTGACCGCGCCTCGCGGACGGGGCCTGGAGTCGGGACTCGAGTCCCTGTCCAAGCTCGCCGCCGACCGCCGGGACCGCATGGTCGCCGTCGTCACCTCGGCGGTGCCGCTGAGCGACGCGCAGAAGCAGCGCCTGGGCGCCGCTCTCGCGAAGATCTACGGCCGCGCCATGCACCTCAACCTCGACGTGGACCCCGAGGTCCTCGGCGGGATCCGGGTGCAGGTCGGTGACGAGGTCATCAACGGCTCCCTCGCGGACCGTCTCGAGGACGCCGGCCGCCGCATGGCGGGCTGACGCCCTCGCGCGACAACAGCACAGCAAGCAGTACGTACTTACGACGGCCCTGGTTGGGCCGTGCAGAGGATTCACCTCTTACTGGGGGGAGTCCCGACTCGTGGAATACCCCCCAAGTGAAACTTCGGGCCCAACAAGGAGAGCAGGGAACTCAGATGGCGGAGCTCACGATCCGGCCGGAGGAGATCCGGGACGCACTGGAGAACTTCGTCCAGTCGTACAAGCCGGACGCGGCCTCGCGCGAGGAGGTCGGTACGGTCACCCTTGCCGGCGACGGCATCGCAAAGGTCGAAGGCCTGCCGTCGGCCATGGCCAACGAACTGCTGAAGTTCGAGGACGGAACCCTCGGTCTCGCCCTCAACCTCGAGGAGCGCGAGATCGGTTGCGTCGTCCTCGGTGAGTTCAGCGGTATCGAGGAGGGCCAGCCGGTCACCCGCACCGGCGAGGTCCTGTCCGTCGCCGTCGGCGAGGGCTACCTCGGCCGCGTGGTCGACCCCCTCGGCAACCCGATCGACGGCCTCGGCGAGATCGAGACGACCGGCCGACGCGCCCTCGAGCTGCAGGCCCCCACGGTCATGCAGCGCAAGTCGGTGCACGAGCCGATGGAGACGGGCTACAAGGCCGTCGACGCCATGACCCCGATCGGCCGCGGTCAGCGTCAGCTGATCATCGGCGACCGCCAGACCGGCAAGACCGCTCTGGCCGTCGACACGATCATCAACCAGCGTGACAACTGGCGCACCGGCGACCCGAACAAGCAGGTCCGCTGCATCTACGTCGCCATCGGCCAGAAGGGCTCCACCATCGCGTCGGTCCGCCGCGCGCTGGAGGAGAACGGCGCGCTGGAGTACACGACCATCGTGGCCGCCCCGGCGTCCGACCCGGCCGGCTTCAAGTACCTGGCGCCGTACACCGGCTCGGCCATCGGCCAGCAGTGGATGTACGAGGGCAAGCACGTCCTGATCATCTTCGACGACCTGTCGAAGCAGGCCGACGCCTACCGTGCCGTGTCGCTGCTGCTGCGCCGCCCGCCGGGCCGCGAGGCCTACCCGGGTGACGTCTTCTACCTGCACTCCCGTCTGTTGGAGCGCTGCGCGAAGCTCTCCGACGACATGGGTGCCGGCTCGATGACCGGTCTGCCGATCGTCGAGACCAAGGCCAACGACGTCTCGGCGTTCATCCCGACCAACGTCATCTCCATCACCGACGGCCAGTGCTTCCTGGAGTCCGACCTGTTCAACGCCGGTCAGCGTCCGGCCCTGAACGTCGGTATCTCGGTCTCCCGCGTCGGTGGCTCCGCCCAGCACAAGGCCATGCGGCAGGTCTCCGGCCGCCTCCGCGTCGACCTCGCCCAGTTCCGTGAGCTGGAGGCGTTCGCCGCCTTCGGTTCCGACCTGGACGCCGCGTCGAAGGCGCAGCTGGAGCGCGGTCAGCGCATGGTCGAGCTGCTGAAGCAGGACCAGTACCAGCCGATGGCCACCGAGGACCAGGTCGTCTCCGTCTGGGCCGGCACCACCGGCAAGATGGACGATGTGCCCGTCGCCGACATCCGCCGCTTCGAGAAGGAGCTTCTCGAGTACCTGCACCGCCAGGAGCAGGGCCTCATGACCTCCATCCGCGAGGGCGCCAAGATGTCCGACGACACCCTGCAGGCCATCGCCGAGGCCATCGCGGCGTTCAAGAAGCAGTTCGAGACCTCGGACGGCAAGCTGCTCGGCGAGGACGCCCCGTCCGCCGCCAAGTGACGTAAGGAAGGGACCTGACTCATGGGAGCCCAGCTCCGGGTCTACAAGCGTCGCATCCGATCCGTCACCGCGACCAAGAAGATCACCAAGGCGATGGAGATGATCGCCGCCTCGCGTGTCGTCAAGGCGCAGCGCAAGGTGGCGGCCTCCACGCCGTACGCGCAGGAACTGACCCGCGCGGTCACGGCGGTCGGCACCGGGTCGGACGCGAAGCACCCGCTCACCACGGAGGCGGAGAAGCCGACCCGCGCCGCGGTCCTGCTCCTCACGAGCGACCGCGGTCTGGCCGGCGCCTTCAACTCCAACGCCATCAAGGCGGCGGAGCAGCTGACCGAGCGCCTCGAGCGCGAGGGCCGGCAGGTCGAGACGTACATCGTCGGCCGGCGCGGAGTGGCCCACTACAACTTCCGTGAGCGCAAGGTCGCGGAGTCGTTCACGGGCTTCACCGACGAGCCGACGTACGCGGACGCCAAGAAGGTCGCGGCTCCGCTGATCGAGGCCATCGGGAAGGAGACGGCGGACGGCGGCGTGGACGAGCTCCACATCGTCTACACCGAGTTCGTCTCGATGATGACGCAGACGGCGGTCGGCTCCCGGCTGCTGCCCCTGCGCCTCGAAGAGGTGGCCGAGGAGTCGACGACGAAGGACGAGGTCCTTCCGCTGTACGACTTCGAGCCGTCGGCGGAGGACGTCCTCGACGCCCTGCTGCCTCGTTACGTCGAGAGCCGTATCTACAACGCGCTGCTCCAGTCGGCCGCTTCCAAGCACGCCGCCACGCGGCGCGCGATGAAGTCGGCCACCGACAACGCGGGCGAGCTGATCAACACGCTCTCCCGTCTTGCCAACGCGGCCCGCCAGGCCGAAATCACCCAGGAAATCAGCGAGATCGTCGGTGGCGCGAGCGCCCTGGCCGACGCGACCGCGGGGAGTGACAACTAATGACCACCACTGTTGAGCCGACCGCTGCGTCGGGCGTGGCCACCGGCCGCGTCGCGCGGGTCATCGGCCCGGTCGTCGACGTGGAGTTCCCCGTCGACGCGATGCCGGAGATCTACAACGCCCTCCACGTCGAGGTCGCCGACCCGGCGCAGGCCGGCGAGATCAAGACGCTGACCCTGGAGGTCGCCCAGCACCTGGGTGACGGCCTGGTCCGCACCATCTCCATGCAGCCCACCGACGGCCTGGTCCGCCAGGCCCCGGTGACCGACACCGGCGCGGCCATCTCCGTGCCCGTCGGCGACTTCACCAAGGGCAAGGTGTTCAACACCCTCGGCGAGGTGCTGAACGTCGACGAGAAGTACACCGGTGAGCGCTGGCCGATCCACCGCAAGGCGCCCAACTTCGACGAGCTCGAGTCGAAGACCGAGATGTTCGAGACCGGCGTCAAGGTCATCGACCTGCTGACCCCGTACGTCAAGGGCGGCAAGATCGGTCTGTTCGGCGGCGCCGGCGTCGGCAAGACGGTGCTCATCCAGGAGATGATCTACCGCGTCGCCAACAACCACGACGGTGTGTCGGTGTTCGCCGGCGTCGGTGAGCGCACCCGTGAGGGCAACGACCTCATCGACGAGATGAGCGAGTCGGGCGTCATCGACAAGACCGCGCTGGTCTTCGGCCAGATGGACGAGCCCCCGGGCACCCGTCTGCGCGTGGCCCTGGCCGGTCTGACCATGGCGGAGTACTTCCGCGATGTGCAGAAGCAGGACGTGCTGTTCTTCATCGACAACATCTTCCGCTTCACCCAGGCCGGTTCCGAGGTGTCGACCCTGCTCGGCCGCATGCCCTCCGCGGTGGGCTACCAGCCGAACCTGGCCGACGAGATGGGTCTCCTCCAGGAGCGCATCACCTCGACCCGCGGTCACTCGATCACCTCGATGCAGGCGATCTACGTCCCCGCGGACGACCTGACCGACCCGGCCCCGGCCACCACCTTCGCCCACCTCGACGCGACGACGGTTCTCTCCCGTCCGATCTCCGAGAAGGGCATCTACCCGGCCGTGGACCCGCTGGACTCCACGTCCCGCATCCTCGACCCGCGGTACATCGCGGCGGACCACTACCAGGCCGCGATGCGCGTGAAGAACATCCTGCAGAAGTACAAGGACCTGCAGGACATCATCGCGATCCTCGGTATCGACGAGCTCGGCGAGGAGGACAAGCTCGTCGTCCACCGTGCCCGTCGCGTGGAGCGCTTCCTGTCCCAGAACACCCACGTCGCCAAGCAGTTCACCGGCGTGGACGGTTCGGACGTGCCGCTGGACGAGTCGATCGCCGCGTTCAACGCGATCTGCGACGGCGAGTACGACCACTTCCCGGAGCAGGCGTTCTTCATGTGCGGTGGCATCGAGGACCTGAAGAAGAACGCGAAGGAGCTCGGCGTCTCCTGAGCCCCGTGCTCACCGTGAGCCCCAGGGCTCACACCGGAGGGGGCGGGCACGTCCCGCCCCCTCCGGCACGCCCCTTAGACTTGTAACCAACACCCGGCTCTCCCGCCGGGTGGTGACCCGAGGAGCCACCTTGGCTGCTGAGCTGCACGTCGCGCTGGTCGCGGCCGACCGAGAGGTCTGGTCCGGCGAGGCCACCCTGGTCGTCGCGCGCACCACGTCCGGCGACATCGGCGTCATGCCCGGTCACCAGCCGCTGCTCGGTGTGCTGGAGTCGGGCCCGGTGACCATCCGCACGAGTGACGGTGGGACGGTCGTCGCCGCGGTGCACGGCGGTTTCATCTCGTTCGCCGACGACAAGCTGTCGCTGCTGGCCGAGACCGCCGAGCTGGCGGACGAGATCGATGTCCACGGCGTGGAGCGGGAGCTCGAGCGCGCGAAGGCGGAGGGCGACACCCACGCCGAGCGTCGCGCGAACGTCCGACTGCGCGCGGCGGCGGGACGCTGATTCGCGACGTCGTGCTATAGCGTCGTACTGTGACGTCACTCAGCCGCGGCTGGGACCGGAGCGATCCGGACCCGGCCGCGGCTGAGGCAGATCCGGGTGTTTTTTCCGTTCCGTTACCTAGGAGACGAGGAGGTCGGTGCCGATGGTCCTCGCTCTGACTGTGTGCGGAATTGTCGTCGCCCTGGTGGTGATCGGACTCTTCGTCTTCGGTCTGCGCCGCCGGCTGATCCAGCGTTCTGGCGGCACCTTCGACTGCTCCCTGCGCTGGGACGCCCCCGAGGCGGGCGACACCGGCGGCAAGGGCTGGGCCTACGGTGTGGCCCGCTACAGCGGCGACCGGGTCGAGTGGTACCGCGTCTTCTCGTACTCCCCGCGTCCGCGCCGGGTCCTGGAGCGCGCGTCGATCGAGGTGGCCGGCCGGCGCCTCCCGGAGGGGGAGGAGGAACTGGCGCTGCTCTCCGACGCCGTCGTCCTCGCCTGTCTGCACCGGGGCACCCGGCTCGAACTGGCGATGAGCGAGGACGCGCTGACCGGATTCCTCGCGTGGCTGGAAGCGGCCCCACCTGGACAGAGGGTGAATGTGGCATAGCCGCATTCACCCTCTGTGTGTTGTCGGGCCCGCAGGCCCGTAGGGATTACTTCAGTCCGCTGTCGATGGCGCTCACCAGTTCGCCGTTCGCGGTGTCGCCGCTGAACTCCCAGAAGAAGGCGCCGCCCAGGCCCTGCTTCTCGGCCCAGTCCATCTTCGACTTGATGGTGGCGGGGGTGTCGTAGGACCACCAGTCGGTGCCGCAGTGGGCGTACGCGGTGCCGGCGACGGTGCCGGTGGCCGGGCAGCTGTTCCTGAGGACCTTGTAGTCCTCGATGCCCGCCTCGTACGTGCCGGCCGCCGGGCCGGTCGCGGTGCCGCCCGGGGCCGCCTGCGTGACGCCGGTCCAGCCGCGGCCGTAGAAGCCGATGCCGATCAGCAGCTTGTCCGCGGGCACGCCCGCGGCCTTGAACTTCGCCATCGCGTCGGCGGTGGTGAAGCCCTGCTGCGGGATGCCGTCGTACGAGGTCAGCGGCGAGTGCGGAGCGGTCGGGCCGTTCTTCGCCCAGGCGCCGAAGAAGTCGTACGTCATCACGTTGTACCAGTCGATGTACTTCGCGGCCTCGCCGTAGTCGGCGGCCTCGATCTTGCCGCCGGCGGAGGCGTCGGCGGTGACGGCCGCGGTGACCAGGTCGTCGCCGAACTCGGCGCGCATGGCCTTCATCATGGTGCTGAAGGCGTTCTCGGCGCTGGTGGTGTCGCAGCTCAGACCGCAGGCGTTCGGGTACTCCCAGTCGAGGTCGATGCCGTCGAAGACGTCGGCCCAGCGCGGGTCCTCCACCAGGTCGTGGCAGGACTTCGCGAAGGCGGCCGGGTTCTTCACCGCGTCGGGGAAGCCGCCGGACCAGGTCCAGCCGCCGAAGGACCACAGGACCTTGATGTGCGGGTACTGCGCCTTCAGCTTGCGCAGCTGGTTGAAGTTGCCGCGCAGCGGCTGGTCCCAGGTGTCGGCCTTGCCGTCGACGGACTGGTCGGCGGTGTACGCCTTGTCGTGGTCGGCGTAGGCGTCGCCGATGGTGCACTTGCCGCCCTGGACGTTGCCGAAGGCGTAGTTGATGTGCGTGATCTTCTCGACGGAGCCGGAGGTGACCAGGTTCTTCACGTGGTAGTTGCGCCCGTAGACGCCCCAGTTGGTGAAGTAGCCGAGCTTGACCTCGTCGCCCGGCTGCGGCTGGGGGCCGCCGTCGCCGCCGGTGGTGGTGACCTTCACGGCGCCGCTGACCGGCCCGGTCTGGCCGGCGGTGTCGCGGGCCTGGACGGTGTACGAGTAGTCGGTGCCCTTGGTGAGGCCGGTGTCCGTGTGGGTGGTGCCGGTCACGGTGGCGACCCTGGTGCCGTCGCGCAGGACGTCGTACTCCTTGACGCCCTTGTCGTCGGTCGCGGCCGTCCAGGAGAGCTTCACCGAGGTGTCGGTGATGTCCGAGGCGGTGGGGGTGCCGGGCGCGGAGGGGGCCGTGTCGCCGGGGATCTCCGGGCCGCCGTCGCAGCTGCCGCCGTTGAGCTTGCAGCCGGTGGGGGAGCCGGAGCCGGTCCCGTTGAAGCCGAAGGAGACGGAGGCTCCGGGGGCGAGGGTGCCGTTCCAGCCGACGTTCTTGGCGGTCCAGTGGTTGCCGGAGTTGGTGACCGTGGCGTCCCAGGCGGAGGTGACCTTGGTGCCGGCGGGGAAGTCCCACTCGACGGTCCAGGAGTTGATGGTCGTGGTGCCGGTGTTCTTCACGGTCCATTTGCCGCCGAAGCCCGTGCCCCAGTCCGAGGTCTTGGTGAAGGTGGCCGTGGCTCCCCCACTCTCGGCTGCGCTCGAGCGGGGGGACCCCCATGTGGCAGCCTGGGCGGGGCTCGCCAGTCCGGCCATTCCGGCGAGGGGGAGGGCCAGGACCGCTGCCAGGGCGGCGACTCTGTGTCTGAAGCGCATGCCGCGCCTCCTTATGTGGGGAGGATGTCGTGAGCATGACCGAGCCTCATGCTCGCAGTGCCGCGAGGATAGAAAGGTCTGGACCAGAGGTCAATAGGTCTGGACCAGTGCTCGCGAGGGGCGGCTAGATCCCCAACTCCTGGGCCAGAACGGCCGCTTGCACCCGGCTGCGCAGCCCCAGCTTCCCCAGCAGACGGCTGACGTGCGTCTTCACCGTGGCCTCGGCCATGTCCAGCCGCTCGGCGATCGCGGCGTTGGACAGCCCCTCGCCGAGACAGGACAGCACCTCGCGTTCCCGCCGGGTCAGCTCGTCCAGCACCGCCGGATCGGCGGCCGGCTCCCGTGCCGAGGTCGCCGCGAACTCGGCGATCAGCCGCCGGGTGACGGCCGGGGCGACGATCCCCTCGCCGCCCGCCACCGTGCGCACGGCGGTGATCAGGTCCTTCGCCTCCGCGTTCTTCAGCAGGAACCCGGCGGCGCCCGCCCTGAGCGCCCCGAAGACGTACTCGTCCAGGTCGAAGGTGGTCAGCACGAGCACGTCGGCCAGCTGCTCGCCGACCACCCTCCGGGTCGCCGACACCCCGTCCAGACGGGGCATCTGGACGTCCATCAGCACCAGGTCGGGCCGCAGCTCCCGGGCCAGCTCCACCGCCTGCTCACCGTCCGCGGCCTCACCGACCACCTCGATGTCCGGGGCGCTGCCCAGGATGAGGACCAGTCCGGCGCGGACGGCCGACTGGTCCTCGGCGACGAGGACGCGGATCATGACAGGTCTCCTTCGGTCAGGGGCAGAGCGGCGCGGACGGTCCAGAGCTCGGCGCCCCCGGCGGACTCGGGCCCGGCCTCGAAGGAGCCGTGCAGCAGCGCGACCCGCTCCCGCATGCCGACCAGCCCGGCCCCCGAGCCCGGGGCGCGCGGGGTGTCCCGGTCACCGTACGGGCTGGTCACCCGCACGTGCAGGGTGTCCTCCCGCCGGGTGAGCGCGACGCGCACCGGCCCCGGCGCCGCGTGCTTCAGAGCGTTGGTGAGCGACTCCTGGACGATGCGGTACGCGGCCAGTTCCACCGGCGCGGGCACCGCCTCGCCGGGTGCCGACTCCAGGGTGACGTCGAGACCGTTGGCGCGGGCGCCGTCGACCAGTGCGCCGAGACCGTCGAGGGTGGGGGCGGCGGCCGGCCCGGTCTCCTCGTCGGCGTCCCGCAGGATGCCGATCAGGCGTCGCATCTCGGCCAGTCCGTCGACGCTGTTCTCGCGGATGACGCCGAGCGCCTGCCGGGTGGTCGCCGGGTCGTCGAGGGAGAGCGCGGCCGTGGAGTGGATGGCGATCGCGGAGAGATGGCCCGCGACCACGTCGTGCAACTCCCGGGCCATCCGCGAGCGTTCCGCCGTCACCGCCTGCACCCGGTCCATCTCGGCCAGCAGCGCGGTCTGTTCGGCGCGCAGCAGGGCAGCGTCGGCGGTCTCGCGGTGGTTGCGCACGATCAGCCCCGTGGAGGCGGGCGCGAACGACACGACGCCGACGGCGACCCCGATCAGCAGCGCCTCGGGCACCCGCCACACCGCGAACGGCACGACGGTCCCGGCCACCGTGAGCAGCCCGGTGATCCACGGGATCCGGCGGGCCGAGGCGGGCGGGCCGTACAGCACGGCGGCGTACATCAGGTCGGTGAACATGATCACCGTGACCAGGCTGCCCTGCGTGAGCAGGTCCCCGAGCAGCGCGGCGGTGCCGATCAGCAGGCCCGTGCGGGGCGCGGCCCGGCGCAGCAGCTCGCAGCCCGCCATGACGGTGAGCGGCAGCAGCAGCGGCCAGCGGCCGTCGAACAGGACCATCGGATCGTCGGCGGGCCGGACGCCCAGGCCGATGCCCCACAGCAGCAGCCCGCCGAGCAGACCGGCCGCCGCGGCGTACACGTCGAAGCGGCGGGGGCGGGGGAGTCGTACGGCCATGCACTCATCCAACACGGCGCGCGCCCCGCCCGCCTGATCCCCGGGAACGGTCCCGTGCTGCATCTTTCGATGTACCGCGGGTTCGTCAGCGGCGACGACGAAAGAGGCGGCGTCCGGCGGGAGCCTGGGAGGGTGAACGAGAGGAGTGCGTCGTGGTCGTCGCGTTGATCATCGCCTGCGAGGTCGGTTTCTGGGTCCTGCTGGCCCTCGGACTGGCCGCCCGCTACCTGCTGAAGTGGCGCCGTACCAGCGTGTTCCTGCTGCTGTGCGAGCCGGTGCTGGAACTGGTGCTGTTCGCCGCGACGGCATGGGACCTGAAGAACGGCGCCGAGCCGGGCTGGGAGCACGGCCTGGCCGCGCTCTACATCGGCTACACCGTCGCCTACGGCCACTACACGATCCGCTGGCTCGACGGTCACGCCGCCCACCGCCTGGGCGGCGCCCCGCCGCCGGCCAAGCCCCCGCGCCACGGCATGGCCCGTGCCCGGCACGAGGGCGGGCTGTGGCTGCGCACCCTGCTGGGCGCGGCCGTGGCGTGCGCCCTGCTCCAGGGAGCGGTCTGGTACGTCGGTGACGGGGGCGACGTCTCGTCCCTGCACGCCTTCCAGGGGACGGCGCTCAGGGCCGTCGTCATCCACGGCCTGATCGCGCTGACGTACGCGCTCTGGCCGAAGAAGGCCCCGGCCGGTGCGCCGTCGACCGAGGCCGACGACAGCGCCCCCGAAAGGGTGCGGGACTGAGCCGACATGCGGCTCCGCCGCGTGGGCGCGATCAGCCACCACGAAGCGGTAGACGCGGCCGACGGCCGCCGCGCCCCTCCCCGCGGAGCGCTCAGCGCTCCCCGCCCGGCACCCACAGCACGTCCCCGACCTCCTTGTTGGCCACGCGGGCCAGGATGAAGAGGAGGTCGGAGAGGCGGTTGAGGTAGGTCGCGGTGAGCGGGTTCATCGTCTCGCCATGGGCCTCCATCGCCGCCCACGTCGAGCGCTCGGCCCGCCGGACCACCGTGCACGCCTGGTGCAGCAGGGCCGCGCCGGGGGTGCCGCCGGGGAGGATGAAGGAGCGCAGCTTCTCCAGCTCGTCGTTGAAGCGGTCGCAGTCCGCCTCCAGCCGGTCGACGTAGAACTGCTCGACCCGCAGCGGCGGGTACTGCGGGTTCTCCACCACCGGCGTCGACAGGTCCGCGCCCACGTCGAACAGGTCGTTCTGGACGCGGACGAGGACCTTGACGACCTCCTCGGGCAGGCCGCCCAGGGCGATCGCCGTGCCGATCACCGCGTTCGCCTCGTTGGCGTCGGCGTAGGCGGAGATCCTGAGGTCGGTCTTGGGGACCCGGCTCATGTCGCCGAGGGCGGTGGTGCCCTTGTCGCCGGTCCGGGTGTAGATGCGCGTCAGGTTGACCATGGGGTCAGCGTAGTTGTCCGGCCGGGGCGGCCGGGTTCCTCGAGGAGCCCGGCCGCCGTCCGGTACTTCCAGGGCGCCGTGCGCCGGTCAGATGCCGCAGGTGGGCGCAGACCAGTAGGGCGACGGGTCGAAGGCCACGTGGGTGTGGTCGTCGTGGCCGGTGTAGCCGGGGCCGAGGATCTCGGAGAAGCCGTGGGTGCGGGACTGCCGGGCGAGGGTGCACAGGCTCGGCGAGCCGACGAGGTCGGCGGCGTCGCCGTAGAGGTGGCGGCTGGTGGACGAGCCGCCGACGGCACGGTTGCAGGCGTAGGAGCGGAAGCCGCTGGAGATCGTGATCGGCTTGTCGCCGAGGGCGCGCCGCATCGCCTCCAGTTTCCACATGGTCTTGAGGGCGTTCGCCTTGGCGGTGGCGGCGGGGACCGCGCCGCCGGACCAGTCGGAGTTGCACTTGTTGAGTTCGGCGTAGGTGAAGTGGATGGGCGTGCAGTCGTTGTCCTGGAGGGCGTAGATCTTGTCGAACGTCGCCGGGCCGGCGACGCCGTCCGCGGTCAGCCCGTACGCCGCCTGGAACTTCTTGACGGCGGCGGCGGTCCGGGCGCCGTACTGGCCGTCGTAGGAGAGCCGTTCGCCCGAGGTCACCCAGCCGGCGACGCGGATCTGCAACTGCGTCACGTCGCTGCCGGAGGAACCCTGGGACAGGGTGCGGCTCCAGGTGTAGCAGCCGTCGGCGTGCGCGGTGCCCGCGGTGGCGCCCACCCCGAGAACCGTTCCTGTCAGGATCATGACAAGCGAGAGGAGGGTGCGTGACACACGTCTGAGCATTCCGGCCTCCTGGCCGTTCGTCGCGGACGGGGAGGGTGACGCCACCCGGGCGGTACCTGCCGACCAGCGTGCGCCACCCGCCTACGCGCGTCAACAACGCGTGGGTGAACGAAGGGAGTTGACGTCGGCGGGCGCCGGGCCGCCGTCGGGCCGGCGCTCCTCGCCCGGCCCGGCCCGCACCCCCGCCGCCCTCCCGCGGGGGCGGACGTGACCGGCATCTCACTGCGTGAGACGTGACACGCGTTACTAACCCGTCCCGTGCCCGGCCGCGGACGCTAATGTCCGCGAGTGACAGTCAGGAACAGTGCGTGAGTGTCTCGAAGGGGAGTCGCACAGTGGCACGGAAGCTCGCCGTCATCGGCGCCGGACTCATGGGGTCCGGCATCGCCCAGGTCTCCGCGCAGGCGGGCTGGGACGTCGTCCTGCGCGATGTGACCGACGAGGCGCTCCGGCGCGGCACCGACGGCATCAAGGCCTCGTACGACAAGTTCGTCGCCAAGGGGAAGCTGGCCGCGGACGACGCCGAGGCCGCCCTCGCCCGCATCACCGCGACCACCGACCTGGAGGCCGCCGCCGACGCGGACGTCGTCGTCGAGGCCGTCTTCGAGAAGCTCGAGGTCAAGCACGAGATCTTCCGTGCCCTCGACAAGCTGGTGAAGGACGGGGCGATCCTCGCCTCCAACACCTCCGCCATCCCGATCACCAAGATCGCGGCCGTCACCGGACGCCCCGAACGGGTCGTCGGCACCCACTTCTTCTCGCCGGTCCCGATGATGCAGCTGTGCGAGCTGGTGCGCGGCTACAAGACCAGCGACGAAACGCTCGCCACCGCACGCGAGTTCGCCGAGTCCACCGGCAAGACCTGCATCGTCGTCAACCGCGACGTCGCCGGCTTCGTGACGACCCGTCTCATCTCCGCCCTCGTCGTCGAGGCCGCGAAGCTGTACGAGTCGGGCGTCGCCACCGCCGAGGACATCGACCTCGCCTGCAGGCTGGGCTTCGGCCACGCCATGGGGCCGCTGGCCACCGCCGACCTCACGGGCGTCGACATCCTGCTGCACGCCACGAGCAACATCTACACCGAGTCGCAGGACGAGAAGTTCGCCCCGCCGGAGCTGATGCGCCGGATGGTGGACGCCGGTGACATCGGGCGCAAGAGCGGGCAGGGCTTCTACAAGCACTGAGTCCGCACCGAGTCCACCTCCGGCCCGGAAACATCACACGGCGGGGTGAATTCGGTATCGGTTCGCTTACGGGCGGCAACCTCCGGTCGTTCCGGCCAGTCAGAGGATGCATGACCTGAAATCGCCGAAAGGCCACCCGTGGGGCGGGACACCGGCCCACGGGACACATCGCCGAGCACGAGACCCACGCCGGGGAGCGCATATGCACATCAGGGGCGACCACGTCGAGCTGGTCGTCGGGGGCCGCCTCGACGTCCGCAGCGCGGCGGACGCCCGTACGGTCCTGCACTCGGCCGTCGACGACGGAGACGGTGACCTGATCCTGGACCTGTCCGAGCTGGACTCCTGGGACGCCACCGGACTCGGGGTCATCATGGGGGCGCACCGACGGGCCGGGCGCTGCGGCCGGCGCCTGGTCCTGCGCGGCGTACCGCCGCAGATGCAGCGCCTGCTGGTGGCGACCCGGCTCCACCGGATCCTGGCCATCGAGGGTGGCACCGGCGTGGAGAGCCTGCCCGGGGTGTGACGCCCCGGGAGCACGCGCCCCGGCGCACGCGAGGACCGGACACCGCCCGGCGAAACGCCCGACGCGCCCGATCCTCACGAGACTGTGACGTCCCGGACGGGCCGGTACCCCGGACTGTCCGACATACTGAGCGAAGGTTTAGGGTCTGGCTGCCCGCCGCATCACAACCCACCGGCGGGCCCGGACCAGAAGCGACAGCGCGGTGTGCGGCGAGGCCGGGAGGGGTGGTCCCGACCCGGGGGCCGGCACACGACGCTTTTGGGGGGCTTGAACCTATGGACCCGAACGACCGGGGACCCGAGGAGCACGGCCACGACGGCCACACGCCGCGCCCGCGCGCGCCCAGGGACCCCCTCACACCCGACTTCGGACAGCACACGCCCGCGCTCGCCCGCACCGTGCAGCTCGTCTCCGGCGACTTCCTGCTCACCGTCAACCCCGTCGACGGCAGCGAGATAGAGGTCTGCCCGCCCGGGGGCACCTTCCGCTCGAGCGAATTCGGGAGTGGGGGAGAGCGGCCCGGCCGGCCCGAGAAGCTGACCGCCGCCGAACGCGCCGAGGTGGACCGCGCCGCCCGCCCGCCCGTCCCGCCGGGACCGGCCCGCTCCCCGCTCGGACTCCTCGCCCGCGACGACGAACGCGAACGGCTGGCCCGGTTGCTCGCCCGCGGCCGCTCCGTCCGCCTCACCGGCCCCGCCGGCTCCGGCCGCACCAGCCTCCTCGACGTCGTCGCCGAGGACTGCGCCGGCCTCGCCCCCGACGGCGTCGTCCGCCTCAACGGCTTCCGCCGCACGGCCGACGACCTGCTGTACGACCTCTTCCACGCCGTCCACCGTGCCCCCCTGCACCGTCCGGAACGCGACGAACTGCTCGGCCTCGTCCGCGAGATCGGCGCGGTCGTCGTCCTGGACGACGTGGAGTTCGGCGGCGCCGCCCTCGACGAACTGCTCGACGCCACCCCCGAGTGCGCCTTCCTCCTCGCCGCCACCCCGGACGTGCCCGCCCCGTCGGCCGGCTCCGCCGTCGAGGAGGTCTTCCTCACCGGCCTGGACCGCTCGGACGGCGTGGAGCTGCTGGAGCGCTCCGTCGGACGGCCCCTCACCGACGAGGAGGCCAACTGGGCTGGCGACCTCTGGTTCGAGTCCGAGGGCCTGCCCCTGCGCTTCGTACAGGCCGGCGCCCTGCTGCGGCGGCGCGACCGGCTGCGGGCCGGCGCCGACGCCGTCGACGAGTTCGGCGTCTTCGCCGACACCCGCCCCGCCGACGACACGCCCTACGACGCCGTCGAGGGCGACGAGGTGCCCCTGCCGTCCGTCGGCGAGGCGGCGGCGCCCGCACCGCTGCTCGCCTCCCGGCTGAGCGCCTCGGCCCGCGCCACCCTGGAGTTCGCCGTCGCCCTCGGCGGCGAGGTGCCGCACCAGGCGCACCTGCCCGCGCTGGTCGGCGACACCCACGCGGACGCCGCCCTCGGCGAGCTGGCCGACTGCGGACTGCTCTCGCCGGTCGGCTCCCGCTACCGGCTGGCCGCCGGGGTGCTCGCCCAGCTGGAGGCCGCCGGATACGCCGACGACGTACGGGAACGGGCGACGGCCGCCGCGGCGCACTACGCCTGGTGGGCCGGGCACCCCTCGGTCACCCCCGAGCGCGTGTGCGCCGAGGCCGACGCCGTACTCGCCGCCCTCGCCGTGCTGGTGCCGACGGCCACCCCGTCCGCGGACGGTGAGGAGAGCCCCGCCGTCCGGCTGGCCCGCGCCGCCGCGCCCGCGTTCGCCGCCGGGCTGCACTGGAGCGCCTGGCAGCGGGCGCTGCGCTCCGGCGCCGAGGCGTCCCGGCTCGCCGGCGACGTCGCGGAACAGGCCTACTTCCACCACGAACTCGGCGTTCTCGCGCTGTGCGAGGGCCGGCTCGACCGGGCCCGCGCCGAGCTGGAGGCGTCCATCGGGCTGCGCGGCGCGCTCTCCGACAAGCGCGGCGCCGTCGCCGGCCGCCGTGCCCTCGCCCTGGTCGCCGACCGCGCCGGTGACACACCCGGACCGGGGGCCGGCGTACACGCGCCCGGTGCCGCCGGGACCGGCCCCGGCGCCGCGGGACCGGGTGCCGTCGCCGGACTCGGTGTCGTCGGCGCCGGATCCGGGGCGACCGCGGGCGACGAGGTGCCCGAGGCCCGGCACGAGGAGTCGGCGTCCCCGGCGGCCGGCGTGCCCGCGCCCTTCCCGCCGCTCAGGCCGGCCCCGCAGTCCCCGACCCTCGTCGTCCGCCGGGAACAGGACCCGGGCGCGTCCCGCAAGGCGGGCGGCGGCATCAAGGGCCTCGCCCGGCGCAACCTGGTGGCCGCTGGCGCGGGCGCCCTGCTCGTCGCCGTGCTCGGCACCGTGGTGACGCTGGGCGCCACCTCCGACAACGACGCCGGCACGCCCTCCGACCAGGTCGGCGTCAACCCGTCGGCCAGCCAGGGCGTCGACGACGGCACCCTGGGCGCCGACCGGCCGAAGGACGACGGCGACGGCTCCGCGGACACCGGCGAGGCGACCTTCCGGCCGGCCGATCCCGGCCCCGACGGCACCCCCGGCACCTCCGACGACCCCACCCCGACCGAGTCGGGCCGGCCGTCGGGCGGTTCCAGCGGCAGCCCCGGGCCGACGGACCCCTCCGGCACCGGCGGCCCGAGCGGTTCGGGCGGGCCGACGAAGACGCAGCCGCCCGCGTCCTCGAAGCCGCCCGTGTCCTCCAGGCCGCCGGCGTCGTCCGAGCCGCCCACCGGTTCGCCCTCGGGCACGCCCACGACCGAGCCGCCGTCGGAGACCCCGACTTCGGAGGCACCCCCGCCGTCGACCCCGGAGACCTCCGACAGCGCGTCCGGACCGAGCGCGACCCGCCCCGGCACGACCACGCCGACCACCGCGAGCGCACCGGCCGGCGGCACCGCGAGCGCGACGCGGAGCGGCACCGCCACCGGCGGCGCGCAGACCACCGCGGCCACCGGGCAGACCGTCTGAGACGGTCCGGACATGACGGGAGGGGCCGGGTCCGCACCACGGACCCGGCCCCTCCCGCACACGTACGCCGGACAGGCCGCGGCCCGTCTCAGAACAGCCGCAGCTTGTCGTCCTCGATGCCGCGCAGCGCGTCGTAGTCCAGCACCTGGCAGCCGATGCCGCGGTCGGTGGCCAGCACCCGGGCCTGCGGCTTGATCTCCTGGGCGGCGAAGACGCCGCGCACCGGGGCGAGGTGGGGGTCGCGGTTCAGCAGCTCCAGATAGCGCGTGAGCTGCTCCACACCGTCGATCTCGCCACGGCGCTTGATCTCGACGGCGACCGTCCTCCCCTCGGCGTCCCGGCACAGGATGTCGACCGGACCGATGGCGGTCGGGTACTCGCGGCGGATCAGGGTGTAGCCCTCGCCGAGGGTCTCGATGCGGTCGGCGAGCAGCTCCTGGAGGTGCGCTTCCACGCCGTCCTTGATCAGACCCGGATCGACGCCCAGCTCGTGCGAGGAGTCGTGGAGGATCTCCTCCATCGTGATGATGAGTTTCTCCCCCGCCTTGTTGACGACGGTCCACACGCCCGCCTCGTCACCGGTGCCCTCCTTGAGGGTGCACGGCGGCGACATCCAGTTGAGGGGCTTGTAGGCCCGGTCGTCGGCATGGATCGAGACGCTGCCGTCCGCCTTGACCAGGATCAGCCGCGGGGCCGAGGGAAGGTGGGCGGTGAGCCGTCCGGCGTAGTCGACGGAGCAGCGGGCAATGACGAGACGCATGGTCGGCAACGCTACTCGACGCGCCCGTTCCGGCGCGATTCGCCTCCGTCCCGCACCTCCCGCGGAACGTCCCACTTCTCCCATAGGTCCCGTGTTGCGCACTGGCCGATTGTGTGCGTACCGGATCAGGCCCATCTGGGCATTCTCCTGGTGCGCTCCCGATCGGTTGCTTACGGTATTGAACGGGAGGTCGCGAGATGTGTACACAGCGTGTCCGGCATCGCGTGCTCCCTTTACTGTCCGGCAACCCCTGCTGGTCGGGGGTGCGAGAGGAGAACCCATGTCGCTCGACGTCTCACCGGCCCTACTCGAGAAGGCCGAGCGAGGCGAGGTCGACGAAGCAGAATTCGTCGACTGCGTCCGGACCTCCCTGCCCTACGCATGGGAGATGATCAGCTCCCTGGTGGCACAGCTGAAGGTCGACGGCGGAGCCTTCGCCGACAACCAGACGCCCCCGCCGGACGAGCAGGCGCGCGGCCAGCTGCTGCGTGCGCTCGCGAGTGACGCCATACGCGGTGCGCTGCAGCGGCACTTCGGAGTGCGGCTGGCCTTCCAGAACTGCCACCGGGTGGCGGTGTTCCCGTTGGACTCCTCCGTCGACGAGACGCTGGCCCGTTTCACCTCGGTGCGCAGCCAACTGCTGAACCAGTCGCCGGAACTGCGCGACTGCTGACGCCTCGGCCGTCGGCTTGCCGCTCCGTACGCGGGAGGTGCGGTTTCGTACCGGAGCGGCAAGCTCTCCGCCAAGACCCCTGCCGAAGAACGGCCGTTCGTCCGTCGCCGGCCCGTTCAGCGGAGCCGGGGGAGCACCTCGGCGCCGAGCCGCCGTACGTTCTCCTCGGTCGCCGCCAGATCGCCGGACCCCTCGACGAGCAGCGCGAAACGCGAGATCCCGGTCCGCTCGCCGGTCGCCGCGAGCCGGTCCGCGCACAGCCGCGGCGTGCCCACCGGGTGCAGTGCGCACAGCAGCTCGGTGTACTCCAGCGGGTCGCGCATCCGCCGGACGCGGCCGTCCACCGTGACATGGGCGTCCAGCCCCTGACGCAGCCAGCCCGGCATCGCCTTGAGCAGCGTCTCCGCCGCGTCGGCGCGCCGGTCCGCGATCTGGCAGACGCCGGCCGAGACATGGGCCGCCCCGAGGATCTCCGGCTCAGGCCGTCCGGCGGCGCGGGCGTGCCGCCGCCACAGGGCGACCATCTCGGCCTTCTCCTCGTCCCCGACGTGCATCCCGAGCAGCATCGGCAGCCCCCTCTCGGCGGCCGTGCGCACGCCGGCCGGGGAGGTGCAGGCGACCACGACCTCCGGGCCCGGCGCCTCCGACAGCGACTCGGAGGGACGCGGGACGACGGGCACCTCGCGAAACCGGAAGCGGCCTTCCGAGGCGCCGACGGCCGGCTCGCGCAGCCAGCGCATCAGCAGGTCGAGCGAGTCCGGGAAACCCGTCTCGTAGGCCTCCAGGCCCGCGCCGAACACCTCCAGGTCCACCCAGGGCCCGCCGCGGCCCACCCCCAGCGAGAACCGGCCACCGCTGGTGACGTGCAGCAGCGCGGCCTGCTCGCCGAGCGCGACGGGGTGGACGGTGGGCAGCACGCTGACCGCCGTGCCGACCCGGATGCGGCGGGTGCGGCCCAGCAGCAGCGCGGCCAGCGTCACCGCCGACGGACAGGTGCCGTACGGCACGAAGTGGTGCTCGGCCAGCCAGACCGTGTCGAGCCCCGCCTCCTCGGCGACCTCGGCCGAGCGGACCGCGCGGTGCAGCGCTTCCCCCTGGCCCTGGCCCGGGAACTGGGCGCCCAGCACGAAACTTCCAACGCGCATTGCTCTTCCTGCTTCCTCGGCTCCGACCCGGCGCTCCCCACCGGGCATAACCGGCCGACACGTGCCGAGGACACGGCCGGGCCGATGGATTGGCGGATTGTCTGCAGAATCGGCCGTCGCGGGCGGTCCGGGAGGGCCGGAAGGGCTCCGCGGCGCCGCGTAGGCTGGATGCCGCCGTGTCCCCCCGTACAGCTTCGTGAGGTGTCCTGTGTCCCCGCGCCGCAACCGCCCCAAGGGAGCCGGCACGTCCGGCCGGAGCGCCGGGGACGACGCCCCCGGCCGTTACGGCGGCTGGCAGTCGTCGGAGAGCTGGCGGGGCGAGGAGTGGAGCGTGCGGCACGTGGCGGGCTCCAGCGCGCACGGGAAGTCGTACCGCTGTCCGGGCTGCGACCAGCTGATCCCGGACGGCGTCCCGCACGTGGTGGCCTGGCCCGGGCACACCGGCGTGGACGACCGCCGGCACTGGCACAAGTCCTGCTGGAACGCGAAGGACCGCCGCACCACGAGGGTGCAGCGGTCCCGTAACGCGCCGAGGTACTGAACGCCGGTCAGACGTCCCGCTTCTGCAGCAGGGCGTAGGCGCCGGCGAACGCGGCGGCCGCCAGGCCGAGCATGATCCACAGCGGGTCCCAGCCGGACGGGCCGGACTCCGACAGCGAGTCGGAGTAGAAGACGCCGAGCTGGTTCGGCACGGAGTACTCGAGCATGACCCGCTGCACGTCCTGCAGCGACTCCGCGAACATGAACATCGCGATCACCATCGGCGCCAGCACCAGGCCGATCATGAGGGTGATGGCACCCGCCGAGTGCCGGATGACCGAGCCGGCGGCGAGCGAGAGCAGGCCGAGCAGAGCCATGTAGAGCGAGACGCCGACGGTCGCCTTCAGCCACTCCTCACCGGTGGGGTTCCGGGCGCCGTCGCCCTCCAGCATCGTCACGTGCAGGAAGGCGACGAGCGTGGTGGAGACCAGCGTCACCACGAAGGCGACCAGGAAGAAGACCAGGCCCTTGGCGACCAGCACCCGGCCCCGGCTGGGGCAGGCGGTCATGGTGGTCCGGATCATCCCGGTGCCGTACTCGGAGGCCGTGGTCAGCACGCCGAGCGTGATGACACAGGCGGTGCCCAGCAGCAGGCCGATCATCCCGAGAGTCAGCACGTTCTCGCCCGACACGTCCGAGGAGGAGGCGGCCACCAGGGCACCGGCGGCCAGACCGACGCCCACGATCAGCAGCACGTACACGCCCAGCGTCCACATCGTGGAACGCACCGACTTGATCTTCGTCCACTCGGAGGCGATCGCGTGGCCGAGGTGCGTGGGCACCACCGGGATCGGCGAGGTGTAGACCGGGTACGGCGCGGCGGGCGCCGCCTGCCACTCGGGCGCGGCCTGCGGCATCGGGGGCTGGGGCGTGCTCATCGGGCGTCCTCGGACTCGGTCGGGTCGGTGACGGGCGCGGCGGGCGCGGGCGGGGTGGCCGGGGGAGCGGACGGAGCCGGGGCGGCGGGCTGCGCGTACGGGTTGTGCGGCGCCGCACCGGCAGCCGGGGCTCCGTACGGGCCCGCGGGGGCCCCGCCGCCCTGGGGCGGCGGCGGGGCGTACCAGCCCGGCTGGCCCTGGCCGGGCACCGGCGGCGGGGGCTGCGCACCGGGCGGCAGCTGCTGCTGCAGCCCGGCCTTCTGGTCGACGGTCGACCGGTAGTCGACGGCGCCCTGCGTCATCCGCATGTACGCCTCCTCCAGCGAGGCCTGGTGCGGCGACAGCTCCCACAGCCGTACGTCCGCCTCGTGGGCGATGTCGCTGATCCGGGGCAGCGCCAGCCCGGTCACGCGCAGCGCCCCGTCCTGCTCGGGCAGCACCTGCCCGCCCGCCTCGGTCAGCGCGGAGGTCAGTTTCTCGCGCAGCTGCGGGTCGCCGTCCGGGACGCGCACGCGCGCGAAGTCGGCCGAGTTCGCCGAGATGAACGCCGTCACGCTCATGTCGGCGAGCAGCCGGCCGCGGCCGATGACGATCAGGTGGTCGGCGGTCAGCGCCATCTCGCTCATCAGGTGCGAGGAGACGAAGACGGTACGGCCCTCCGCCGCGAGCGCCTTCATCAGGTTGCGCACCCACAGGATGCCCTCGGGGTCCAGGCCGTTGACCGGCTCGTCGAAGAGCAGCACCTGGGGGTCGCCGAGCAGCGCGGCGGCGATGCCGAGCCGCTGGCCCATGCCGAGGGAGAAGCCCTTGGACCGCCGCCTGGCCACGTCCTGCAGGCCGACCACGCCGAGCACCTCGTCCACGCGCCGGGCCGGGATGCCGGACAGCTGGGCGAGGCTCAGCAGGTGGTTGCGGGCGGACCGGCCGCCGTGCACGGCCTTGGCGTCGAGCAGCGCGCCGACCTGACGGGGGGCGTTGGGCAGCCTGCGGTACGGGTGGCCGCCGATCGTCACATGGCCCGCGGTGGGGTTGTCCAGGCCGAGGATCATGCGCATCGTCGTCGACTTGCCGGAGCCGTTGGGCCCCAGGAAGCCGGTGACGGCGCCCGGCCGTACCTGGAAGGACAGGTCGTCCACAGCGGTCTTGTCGCCGTAGCGTTTGGTCAGGCCGACAGCCTCGATCATGCTCCGCACCCATCGAAAGGTTCAGGACAGCAGGGCACACGCCCCCGTAAGGGTTAGGAGGATACCGAGGCGCTGACGGTTCCGTTCAACTCCGAGTGGAAAACGGCCATCTGTGAACGTTCAGGGGTCTGCCGGGCGTCCGTCCTGCCTAGGCGTCCCGCCGCTTCAGCACGACGTAGCCGCCGACGAGTGCCGCCACCACCCACAGCGCCATGATCCCGAGGCCGCCCCAGGGGCCGTACGGGGTGTCGTCGTCGACCGGCGTCACGACCTGCATGATCTTGCTGCCGGCCTGGTCGGGCAGGAACCGGCCGACCTTCTCGGTCACGTCGACGTTGCCGAGGATGTTGGAGATCAGGAAGAAGAACGGCATCAGGATGCCGAGCGACAGCATCGGCGAGCGCAGCATCGCGGCGACGCCCATCGAGAACACCGCGATGAGGGTCATGTAGAGCCCGCCGCCGATCACCGCCCGCAGCACGCCCGGATCACCGATCGACGCCTTCAGGTCGCCGAGCATCGCCTGCCCGAGGAAGAAGGTGAGGAAGCTGGTGGCCATGGACACCACCAGGGCGAGAGCCGTGGCCACGGCGACCTTGCTGAACAGGAAGGTGCCGCGCTGCGGCACGGCCGCCAGCGAGGTGCGGATCATGCCGGAGCTGTACTCGTTGCCGACGACCAGCACACCGAACACGATCATCGCCAGCTGGCCGAGGCTGGTGCCGGCGAAGCTGATGAAGGTCGGGTCGAAGGAGAGCCTGTCCTGCCGGCTCAGGTTGTCGAACTCGCTCTTCGACAGCGCCGCGATCAGCATGCCGAGGGCGACGGTGACGACCACGGCGAGGGACAGGGTCCACACCGTGGACGCCACCGACCGGATCTTGGTCCACTCGGACCGGACGACCTGTGTCGCGGGCGTACTCATCGCTGCCTCCACTCGCTGCCCCACTGCTGTGCCCGCCCGGGCCCGCCCCGCCCGTCCGGCTGTCCGGGGGCGGCCGCGAGCGGCTGTCCGTCGTGTGCGTGGTACTCCACCGACTCCGCCGTCAGCCGCATGAACGCCTCCTCCAGCGAGGCCCGCTGGGGGCTCAGCTCGTGCAGCACGATCTGGTTCCGCGCCGCCAGCTCGCCGATGACCGCCGCCGTGTCACCGTCCACCTCCAGCGCCTCGGCGCCCGCCTCGACGACCGTGATCCCGGCGCCGTGCAGCACGTCGAGCATCCGCTCCCGCTGCGGGGTGCGGATGCGGACGTAACTGCGCGAGTTCTCCTCGATGAACTCGGCCATCGAGGTGTCGGCCAGCAGCCTGCCCTGGCCGATGACGACCAGGTGGTCGGCGGTCAGCGCCATCTCGCTCATCAGGTGGGAGGAGACGAAGACGGTACGGCCCTGACCGGCCAGAGTCTTCATCAGATTGCGGATCCAGTGGATGCCCTCGGGGTCCAGGCCGTTGACCGGCTCGTCGAACATCAGGATCTGCGGGTCGCCGAGCAGCGCGCCGGCGATGCCGAGCCGCTGGCCCATGCCGAGGGAGAACCCCTTGGCCTTCTTCCTGGCGACCGCCGACAGGCCCACGGTGTCCAGCACCTCGTGCACCCGCCGGGACGGAATGCCGTTGGCCTGCGCCAGACAGAGGAGATGGTGGTAGGCGCTGCGCCCGCCGTGCACCGCCTTGGCGTCCAGCAGCGCGCCGATGTGGGTGAGCGGGTTCTTCAGCCGGTCGTAGTGCCGGCCGTCGATGCGGACGTCCCCGGCGGTGGGCCGGTCCAGGCCCAGCACCATCCGCATGGTGGTCGACTTGCCCGCGCCGTTCGGCCCGAGGAAGCCGGTGATGATGCCGGGTCTGACGGTGAACGTGAGGTTGTTGACCGCCACCTTCTCGCCGTAACGCTTGGTCAGCCCCTCGAGCTCGATCATGCGGTTCACGCTAGAACGGGACGAAGCCCTCTGCCACCCCAGTGGCAGAGGGCTTCCCTCATGTTCTGCCGTTGTCCGGCCGCAGGATGCCCGGGCGTCAGCGGGTCTGCTGGGCCGGCACCCCGCGGGAGACCGAATCGTCCTCGGACGGCGTGCCGGCGGCGGCCACCGCGGCGCCCGTGAGGGTCGCCAGCATCTCGCGCACGTTGGTCAGCTGCGCGTTGATGGAGTCGCGGCGGTTGGTGAGGGCGGCGAGCTCGCGCTCCGATTCCGAACGGATCCGGTCCGCCTTGGCGTTGGCGTCGGCCACGATGTCCTCGGCCTGACGCTGCGCCGTCTCCACGGTCTGACGGGCGCGGCGCTCGGCGTCGGTGCGCAGCTTCTCCGCCTCCAGGCGCAGCTGCTCCGCGCGGTGCTCGATCTCCGCGAGGCGCTTCTCCGCCTTGGCCTGACGGGAGGCCAGGTCCCGCTCGGACTGCTCCCGGCGCTTGGCCAGGTTCGTCTCGAAGTCGGCGGCGGCCTGCGCGGCCTTGGCGCGGGTCTCCTCGAAGAGGGCCTCCGCCTCCTCCCGCTTGGACTGCGCGTCCTTCTGCGCCTCCGAACGCAGCTGGGCCGCGTCGCCCTTGGCCTTCTCGACGATCCGGATGCCCTCGTCCTCGGCCTTGGCCTTGCGCTCCGCGGCGTACGCCTCGGCGTCGTTGCGCACCTGCTGGGCGGCCGACTCGGCCAGCTCGCGGTGCTGCTCGGCGGCGCGCCGGGCCTCCTCCCGCAGGTCCTTCGCCTCCTCCTCGGCGAGACGCAGGATCTTCTCGACCCGGGCACCGAGACCGGCGTACGACGGCTCGGCGTCGTTGATCTGGGCCTGGGCGTTCTGGGTCTCGAGGTGGAGCTCCTCGATGCGCTTCTCCAGAGCGGTGATCCGGGTGAGGGCGCTGTCACGGTCGGAGACGAGCTTGGAGATGCGTTCGTCCACCTGAGCGCGGTCGTACCCACGCCGAACAAGCTCGAAGCCGTAGGGGGAAGTGTCGCTCATGGGGTTCCTGTCGAAAGAGACCGGTGAGGTGATAGAGGGAATCCTAGGCGCCCATGCGGTGTGTCATCGAGCGGATGCGTGTTTGATCCGGAGAATGACACCTCTTTTGAGTGGCTGACCCGCGGATGGCTTGCCAAAGTCCGGGACAAGGCCAACCAGGAGCCGTGGCAGAGCCTTCCAGGACACACGGAAACACCCCTCCGGCGCTAGCCGTCCGACGACTTGCCACCCGAACGGGGCGCCCCGATGGTCGCCCCGGCCTTGACCCCGCTGTCCTTGCCGCCCGCCGGCGCCTCGAAGGACTCCAGCGCCTCCAGCACGTCCTGCACCCGGGAGATCTCGGCGTTGATGTCCTCGCGGCGCCGCACCAGGATCTCCAGCTCGCGCTTGCCCTCCTCGACCGTGCGCCGGGCCTCCCGGACCGCCTCGGCCTTGAGCTCCTCGGCCTCCTTGACCAGCCTGGCCTTCTTCTGCTCGGCCTCCTTCAGCAGGCCCTCGGCCTTCTTGACGGCCGCGATGCGCACCTTGCCGGCCTCGGAGTTGGCCTCCGACACCAGCTCCTTGGCCTTCGCCTCGGCCTTGGCGAGCTGCTCCTCGGCGGCCTTGACGAGCGCGTCGCAGCGGTCGCCGGCCGACTTCATCGTCTCGGCGGCCTCACGGCGGGCCCGCTCGTGCAGCTCCTCGATCTCCGAGGTGAGGCGCTCGCGCAGCTCCTCCGCGCGCTCCCTTATGGCCGTCGCGTCCCGGCGGGCGCCGACCAGCAGCTCGTCCGCGTCCGTACGGGCCTTCTCCACCCGGGTGTTGCCCTCGATCGTCGCCTCGGCGACGATCCGGTCGGCCTCCGCGCGGGCCGCGCCGACCATCGTGTCGGCCTGCGACTCGGCGTCCGCCGTGGCCTTCTGCGCCTGCTGCCGGGCCTCGGCGAGCAGCTTGTCGGCCTCGGCGGTGGTCTTCGCGAGGAGCGTGTCGACCTGCTCGGCCGCCTCCGAACGCCGCTTGTTGGCCTCCTTGCGGGCCTCGTCCAGGGTGCGCTCGGCCTCCTCGCGGGCGGCCGCGGTGACCCGCTCGGCCTCCGCCGCCGCCTCGGCGCGCACGCGCTCCGCCTCGGTGCGGATCCGCTCCGCGTGCTGCTGCGCCGAGCCGACCGTCTCGGCGGCCTCGGCCCGCAGCCGCTCCGCCTCCGCGGTGGCCTCCGACAGCAACAGCTCCGCCTGGGCGCCGACCTCGGTCCGTACCCGCTCGGCCTCGGCGGCCGACTCCGTGCGCAGCCGCTCGGCCTCCTCGAGGGCGGCCGTGGTGACCCGGTCGGCCTCCGCCGCCGCCTCGGTGCGCACGCGCTCCGCCTCCGCGGCCGTCTCCGTACGGATCCGGTCGGTCTCGGCCGCGGTCTCGGTGGTGAGCCGCTCCGCCTCGGCGCGCGCCTCGGTGATCAGGGTGTCCGCCTGCGTCGCCGCGTCGGACCGGATGCGGTTGGCGTCCTCGCGGGCGTCCGCACGGGTGCGCGCCGCGCTCTGCTCCGCCTCGGCGATCGTGTCCGAGGCCTCCGTACGCACCCGCTGGGCGTGCTCGGCGACGTCCGCGCGGATCCGCTCGGCCTCCGACATCGCCTCGGACATCGTCCGCTCGGCCAGCGCCTTGGCGGCCTCCGCCTCCTCCTGCGCCTCCCGGCGCAGCCGGCCCGCGTCCTCGCTCGCCCGCTCCCGCTCCGCGTAGGCGTCGGCGCGGACCCGGTCCGCCTCCTCCTCGGCCTCGCGCCGGGTGCGCTCCGCCGCGTGCTCGGCGGCGCTGCGCAGCCCGGTGATCTCCTCCTGGGCCTGCTCGTGCAGCCCGGCGACCGACTCCCGCACCTGCTGCGCGTGCTGCTCGGCGGCCGACACCGTCTCGGTGGCGCGCCGGTCGGCCTCCTCGACCAGCCGGACCGCCTCGGCCTGCGCCTCCTCCACGCGCTTGCGCGCCGAGGCCAGCAGTTCCTCGCTCTGCTCGCGGGCCCGCTCGCGCTCCTGGCCGGCCTCCTGCCGGGCGGCGCCCAGCAGCTCCTCGGCCTCGCGGCGGCGCCGGGCGGCCTCCTCCTGCGCGGCGGCCAGCGTCTCGGACGCCTCCGCGGCGATGCGCTCGGCGGCGGCCTGCGCCTCCGCCCGCATCCGGTCCGCGCTCTCCTGCGCCTCCGACTTCAGCCGCTCCGCCTCGCTCGCGGCCTCCGACCGCAGGCGTACGGCGACGGCCTCGCCCTCCGCACGGGACGCGGAGGCGTCGGCGGCGGCCTCGGTGCGCAGCCGCTCGGCCTCCGTCTCGGCCTGCTGCCGGAGCGTACGGATCCGCTCCGCGGCCTCGGCGCGCAGCCGCTCGCTCTCCTCGGCGGCCTCGCGGCGGATCCGCTCGCCCTCCGCGCGGGCCTCGGTCAGCGCCTGCTCGGCGGCGCTTTGGCGCTCCTCCGCCTCGGCGTGCAGCCGCGACAGCTCCTCGGCGGCCTCCGCCTGCCGGGCCTCGACGGCACGCTCGGCCTCCTCGCGCAGCTCACGGGCGGCGCGCTCGGCCTCCGCCTGGAGCTCCTCGACGCGTTCGGCGGCCTCCGCGCGGTGCCGTTCGGCCTCCGCGCGGGTGCGCTCCAGCGTCTCCTCGGCCTGCCGGCGCAGCGTCGTCGCCCGCTCGATCGCCTCGGTGCGGACCTTCTCGCTGTCGGCGGTGGCACTCTGCCGCAGCTCCTCGGCGTCCGCCTTGGCCTTGGCGAGCAGTTCCTCGGCGGTCTTCGCCGCCTCCTCGATCTGCGCCACGGCCTCCTTGCGGGCCTCGGCGCGGATCTTCTCGCCCTCGGCGACCGCGTCGGCGCGCAGCTGCTCGGCCTCGCCGCGCAGCCGGCGCGCCTCCTCCTGCAGCTCGACCGTCTTGGCGCGGTACTCCTCGGTGTCGTCCTTCGCCGCGCCCTTGAGCTGCTCGGCGATGTCGTGCGCCTCGGCCCGCAGCCGGTCGGCCTCCGCCTCGGCCTCGCCGCGGATCCGCTCGGCCTCCTCGACGGCGGCCCTCGTGGTCCGCTTGGCCTCCTCGGACGCCTTGTTCAGCACCTCCTCGGCGGTCCTGGCGGCCTTGGACAGCTGGGTGGCCGACTCCTCGGCGGTGACCGTACGGGCCCTCTCGGCGGCCTCGGCGACGATCTTCTCGGCCTCGGCGCGGGCGTCCGCGACCAGCTGCTCGGCCTCGGCCCTGGTGGCCTCCGCGTCCTTGGTGGCCTCGCTGACCAGCCGGGCGACCTGCTCCTTGGCGGTGCGGGTGCGCTGCTCGTTGGCCGACTCGGCGCCGGCGAGGGCCTTGGCCGCGGCCTCCCTGGCCTCGGCGACCAGCTTCTCCGCCTCGGCCTGCGCCTTGCGCAGCGCCTCCTCGGCCTCGTTCATGCGCTGTTCGGCGGTCCGGCTCAGCTCCTGGGCCTGCCGGCGCGCGGTCTCCGCCTCGCTCGCCGTGGAGCTGCGCAGCTGCTCGGCGTGGTCGGCGGCCTCCTGGGCCTGCGTGGAGGCGGCGTTCAGCAGCCGTTCGGCGTCGGCGCGGGCGCGGCGCAGGATCTGCTCGGCCTCGGCGCGCGCGGTCTCGGCGTCGTTCCGCAGCCGCTGCCGGGCCTCGGAGGTCAGCCGTTCGGCCTCCGCGCGGGCCGCGGCCAGGGCCTGCTCGGCCTCGGCGCGGGACTCGTCGAGCAGCCGGCGGGCCTGCTGCTCGGTGCGGGCGCGCAGCTGCTCCGCCCACGCCACGTTCTCGTTGACGTGCGACTCGACGGTCTGCCGGCGCTCGGCCAGCTCCTGGTCGAGCTGCTGACGCCGGGTCACCGCCTCCTGGTGGAGCTCGGCCTGGAGCCGGGCGGCCTGCTCGGCGTGCTCCTGGAGGATGCGCTGGGTCTGCGCGCGGGCCTGGCTCAGCTCGCGTTCGGCGTCCGCGCGCAGCTGGTCGGCCTGCATCTGCGCGTTGCGCAGCAACTGCTCGGCCTGGTACCCGATGTCGCCGCCGTCGAAGGCGGGCCGGGACATGATGGTGCGCCGCGCCTCGTGCAGCTTGGCGCGCAGCACCTCGACCTGGTAGCCGAGGTCCTCGGCGTGCTGGATCGCCTTTTCCCGCTCGGTCCTCAGCCGCTTCATCTCGGCCTCGAACCGAGAGAGGTGGTCGACGTCAGCCGCCGGCTCTCGCTCCTGGCTCTCGTAGCCCCGCACTGCGCGGTCCCATCCGTCCCCTGGTCGCAAATCCCTTAGAACGGGCTCCGTCCGTCCACCGGACGGGGCCCCCGGGGGAATGGTGTCAGATCGACGGCGGAGCACGGGCTGCCGCCCCGTCGCCCGCCCCCGGAACACGGACCCCGGCGGTCCCGGCACCGACGGCGACAGGACCGGGTCACCCTGGTTGAGCGGCGACCGCACCCAACCCTACCGGCCCCTTTGTACGAGGGTCAGTGCTCAGGTGCCTCGACGGGCGCGGAAGTGACCAGTTCCGTCAGTACGCCGTGGCAGTCCTTGGGGTGCAGGAAGGTGATCCGCGACCCCATGGAACCGCGCCGCGGCTCGTCGTACAGCACGCGTACGCCCTTGCCCCGGATGTCCGCGGCGTCCGCGTCGACGTCCGCCGTGCCGAACGCGATGTGGTGCACGCCCTCCCCGTTCTTCGCCAGCCACTTGCCGACCGCGGAGTCCTCCCGGGTCGGTTCCAGCAGCTGGAGGTACGAGGCACCGCCGTCCGACGTATCGTTGATCTTGAGCATGGCCTCGCGCACGCCCTGCTCCTCGTTGACCTCGGTGTGGAACACCTCGAAGCCGTAGGTGGCACGGTAGAACTCGACGGTCGCGTCGAGATCGTGGCAGGCGATTCCGATGTGGTCGATTCGCGTCAGCATGGATTCAGTGCAGCGCTCCCCGGAGGGTTGCGCAACGTGCGGGCGATCACACCGGCAGCACGGTGACGGGCGGGATACCGCTCAGTACATTCGGGTAAACCCTCGTTCACTCCTCGGCCTGTGCGGGCCGGAAAAGGGGATCGCAGCTCATGTCTTCCGCAACTTCTGGAACGAACGGCACGACCTCCGTCATCGTCGCGGGTGCCCGCACCCCGATGGGGCGGCTGCTCGGCTCGCTGAAGTCCTTCTCCGGGGCCGACCTCGGCGGCTTCGCGATCAAGGCCGCCCTGGACCGCGCGGGGATCGGCGGGGACCAGGTCCAGTACGTGATCATGGGGCAGGTGCTCCAGGCCGGCGCCGGCCAGATCCCGGCCCGCCAGGCCGCGGTCAAGGCCGGCATCCCCATGAACGTCCCCGCGCTCACCGTCAACAAGGTGTGCCTCTCCGGCCTCGACGCCATCGCCCTCGCAGACCAGCTGATTCGCGCCGGCGAATTCGACGTGGTCGTGGCCGGCGGTCAGGAGTCCATGACCAACGCCCCGCATCTGCTGCCGAAGTCCCGCGAGGGCTACAAGTACGGCGCGGTCCAGATGCTCGACGCCATGGCCCACGACGGCCTGACCGACGCCTTCGAGAACATCGCCATGGGCGAGTCGACGGAGAAGCACAACACCCGCCTCGGCATCGGCCGCGAGGCCCAGGACGAGATCGCCGCCCTGTCCCACCAGCGCGCCGCCGCCGCCCAGAAGAACGGCGTCTTCGAGGCCGAGATCACCCCGGTCGAGATTCCGCAGCGCAAGGGCGAACCGGCGCTGTTCAGCAAGGACGAGGGCATCCGCGGCGACACCACCGCCGAGTCGCTGGGCAGGCTGCGCCCGGCCTTCGCCAAGGACGGCACGATCACCGCGGGTTCCTCCTCGCAGATCTCCGACGGGGCGGCGGCCGTGGTCGTCATGAGCAGGGCCAAGGCCGAGGAGCTCGGCCTGGAGTGGATCGCCGAGATCGGCGCCCACGGCAACGTGGCGGGACCCGACAACTCTTTGCAGTCGCAGCCGTCCAACGCCATCCGGCACGCCCTGAAGAAGGAGGGCCTGGAGGTCGGTGATCTCGACCTGATCGAGATCAACGAAGCCTTCGCGGCGGTCGCCGTGCAGTCCATGAAGGACCTCGGCGTGTCCACCGAAAAGGTGAATGTCAACGGCGGCGCCATCGCCCTGGGCCACCCCATCGGCATGTCCGGTGCCCGGATCGTCCTGCACCTGGCGCTGGAGCTGAAGCGGCGCGGCGGCGGCATCGGCGCGGCGGCGCTGTGCGGCGGCGGCGGCCAGGGCGACGCGCTGATCCTCCGGGTGCCCAGGGCCTGACACCCTCTTCCCCACACGTACGCGCTACCCGGAACGGAGTTGTGATGCAGGACGTCTCCTCGCTGGTCGCCCAGGCCAGGGAAGGCCGGCCGCGGGCCGTGGCCCGGTTGATCTCCCTGGTGGAGGGGGCGTCCCCGCAGCTCAGGGAGGTCATGGCGGCCCTCGCGCCGCTCACCGGGGGCGCGTACGTGGTGGGCCTGACGGGCTCACCGGGCGTCGGCAAGTCGACGTCCACCTCGGCGCTGGTCACGGCGTACCGCAAGCAGGGCAGGCGGGTCGGTGTCCTGGCCGTCGACCCGTCCTCCCCGTTCTCCGGCGGTGCCCTGCTCGGCGACCGGGTCCGCATGTCGGAGCACGCCTCCGACCCCGGCGTCTACATCCGCTCCATGGCCACCCGCGGCCACCTCGGCGGCCTCGCCTGGGCCGCGCCGCAGGCCATCCGGGTGCTGGACGCGGCGGGCTGCGACGTGATCCTCGTGGAGACCGTCGGCGTCGGCCAGTCCGAGGTGGAGATCGCCTCGCAGGCCGACACCTCCGTCGTCCTCCTCGCCCCCGGCATGGGCGACGGCATCCAGGCCGCCAAGGCCGGGATCCTGGAGATCGGCGACGTCTACGTCGTCAACAAGGCCGACCGCGACGGCGCGGACGCCACCGCCCGCGAGCTGAACCACATGCTGGGCCTCGGCGAGGCCCGCGGCCCCGGCGACTGGCGCCCGCCCATCGTCAAGACGGTCGCCGCGCGCGGCGAGGGCGTCGACGAGGTCGTCGAGGCGCTGGAGAAGCACCGCGCCTGGATGGAGGAGCGGGACGTGCTGGCCGAGCGCCGCCGGGCCCGCGCCGCCCGCGAGGTGGAGACGATCGCCGTCACCACCCTGCGCGAACGCATCGGCGACCTCCACGGCGACCGGCGCCTGGGCGCCCTCGCGGAGCGCATCGTGGCGGGCGAACTGGACCCGTACCGCGCCGCGGACGAGCTGGTGACGGGGCTGACGAAGGGCTGACGCCCGGCCGGCGGGGGAGGAGGGCGCGGCCGCTCAGTCGTCGTCCGAGCCGGAGCCGTTCGAGTCGTCGGCGTCGTCCGAGCCGTCGGCGTCGGCCGGTCCGTCCGGGTGATGCGGGTCGGCCGTGACCTTGCCGGTCTTCGCGTCGATCCGCCAGTCCTGCCCGTCCTCGCCGGAGGAGGAACGGGTCTCGGCCTCCCAGGCGGGCTTCCCGTCGCCGTAGTGGCCGTCCTCGTCCAGTTCCACGGAGGTCACGGTGCCGTGGCCGGCCGCGGCCTTCGCGGCCTCGGCGGCGTCCACGGAGGTGCCCTTCAGCGCGGCCCGCACCTCGGCGGTGTCGTCCTCGTCGTCCGTCTCCGAGCCGAGGACCTTGCCGGTGCCCGGGTCGATCCGGACGCTGTGCCAGGTGCCGTCGCCGGCGAGGACGTCGACCTCCCAGGCCGTGCGCTCGTCCGGGTCGTCGCCGTCGTCACCGTCGTCGCCGTCCAGTTCGGCGGAGACGGCGGTGCCCGGCGCCTCCCGCAGGGCGGAGGCGATGGCGTCGGCCGCCGACACCTTCACCGGGACCGCGCGGGCGTCGTCCGCCTGCCGGGACGTGCCCGTGTCCGGGTCGTCGTCCCCCGTGGTGGCCAGGGCCGTCGCCGTGCCGCCTCCGAGCAGTGCGGCGGCGGTGACGGCGGCGATCACGATGTTGCGCTTCATGCGGGTTCCTCCCGGGAACGTTGGTCGTTGTCGTTCCGTGTCGTTCCGTTCCGACGGTCCCCACTGTCACCGGCCGACGCTGAGGGCAGCCTGAAGCCGCCTGAAGGGATCTTCAGGATGCTTTTGCGACCCTTGCCGCATGCGTCTGTTGATCGTGGAGGACGAGAAGCGCCTCGCCCTGTCGCTCGCCAGGGGACTGACCGCCGAGGGCTACGCCGTGGACGTCGTCCACGACGGACGGGAGGGCCTGCACCGGGCGTCCGAGGGCACGTACGACCTCGTCGTCCTCGACATCATGCTGCCCGGCCTCAACGGTTACCGGGTCTGCGCCGCCCTGCGCGCCGCCGGGCACGACATGCCGATCCTCATGCTCACCGCCAAGGACGGCGAGTACGACGAGGCGGAGGGCCTGGACACGGGCGCCGACGACTACCTCACCAAACCCTTCTCCTACGTCGTCCTGGTAGCCCGCGTGAGGGCCCTGCTGCGGCGGCGGGCGCGGGGCGCCGGCGCCTCGCCGGTGCACGTCCACGGGGACCTGAAGGTCGACACCGCCGCCCGCCGGGTGTTCCTCGGCGAGAGCGAGGTCGCCCTCACCGCCAAGGAGTTCGCCGTCCTGGAGGAACTCGTGGTGCGGGCCGGGCAGGTCGTGTCCAAGGCCGAGATCCTGGAGCACGTCTGGGACTTCGCCTACGACGGCGACCCCAACATCGTCGAGGTGTACGTCAGCGCCCTGCGCCGCAAGCTGCGCCCCGGCCTCATCGGCACCGTGCGCGGCGCCGGCTACCGCCTGGAGTCCGAGCGATGAGCCGCCTCCTCGGGTCGGTCCGTGCCCGCGCCACGCTCGGCGCCACCCTCGTGGTCGCCGTCGCCCTCTTCGCGGCCGGCACCGCCGTCCTGCTGTCCCTGCGCTCCAACCTGCTCGGCGAGGCGGGCACCCAGGCGGAGCGCTCCGCACGGGAGGTCGCCGCCGAACTCGCCGTCGGGACGCCGTACCGCGACCTGTCCCTGGACGTGGACGACCGGCCGGTGCAGGTCGTCGACGAGGACGGCAGGCTGGTCGCCGCCGGCGAGGACCTGGAGCGGATCAGCGGAACGGGCGTCGACGCGGTGGAACCGGTGCCGACAGCCCCCCGGAACGGCGACGACGAGGACGACGGCTCCGGCGATTCCCTCGAACCCGGCGAGATCGGCGAGCGGATCACCATCAGCGACGGCACGGCGACGATCGACGGGGACACGGAGGACTACCGGTTCGCCGCCGTACCCGTGGAGACCCGGGACGGGGACCAGCTCACCGTCTGGGCCGGTGCCCCGCTGTCCGCCGAGCACGGCGCCGTCGACACCGCGCTGACCGTCATGCTGATCGGCTTCCCGGCGCTGCTCGCGGTCGTCGGCTGGGTGACCTGGCTGGTCACCGGGCGCGCGCTGCGCCCGGTGGAGGGCATCCGCCGGGAGATGGCCGCGATCACCGCCAGCGAGGACCTCGCCCGTCGGGTGCCCGTGCCGGACACCCACGACGAGATCGCCCGGCTCGCCTCGACCACCAACGAGACGCTGGCCGCGCTGGAGGCCTCGGTGGAGCGGCAGCGGCGTTTCGTCGCCGACGCCTCGCACGAGCTGCGCAGCCCCATCGCCTCGCTGCGCACCCAGCTGGAGGTGGCCGCCGCCCACCCCGGACTGCTGGACCTGGACGGCGCGGTGGAGGACACCGTACGGCTGCAGCGGCTCGCCGCCGACCTGCTGCTGCTGGCCAGGCTGGACGCGGGGGAGCGGCCCGCGGACGCGAGGGTCGACCTCGCGGCGCTCGCGCGGGAGGAGGCCGGGGGCCGGGACGGGGTGAGCGTGCGGGCCGAGGACGGCGTGACGGTCGCCGGTTCGCGCGGACAGCTGGGGCGGGTGCTGGCCAACCTGCTGGACAACGCCCGCCGGCACGCCCGCTCGGCGGTGGAGGTGTCCGTGCGCCGGGACGGCGGTACGGCCGTGGTCGCGGTGGCCGACGACGGGGAGGGCGTGCCGGCGGCGGACCGGGAGCGGATCTTCGAACGGTTCGTACGGCTGGACGCCGCCCGCAGCCGCGACGACGGCGGGGCCGGTCTCGGGCTCGCCATCGCCCGCGACGTCGCCGTGCGGCACGGCGGCACGCTCACGGTCCGCGACGCGCCGACGGGCGGAGCCCTGTTCGAACTCCGTCTGCCGGCCGTCTAGGAGGCGTCGGGGGACCTGCCGGGATCAGGGGCGGCCCCGCTGGGCGCGCAGGTGGTCCGCGATGGGCCTGAGCGCCTTGTCGAGCTCCGCCAGGGCCTCGGGGGCCAGCAGGTCGATGAAGTGCCGGCGCACGGACGCCACGTGGTGCGGCGCGACCCTCCGCATCGTCTTCCGGCCGTGCTCGGTGAGGACGGCGTAGAGACCGCGGCGGTCGGACTCGCAGTTCTCCCGCCGGACCAGGTTCGCCTTCTCCATCCGGGTGATCTGGTGGGAGAGGCGGCTCTTGGACTGCATGGTGGCGGAGGCGAGATCGCTCATCCGCATCCGGTCGTCCTCGGACTCGGAGAGGTTCACCAGGATCTCGTAGTCGTTGATCGTCAGGCCGAACGGCTGCAGGTCCTTCTCGAGCTGGTAGGTCAGCAGTCTGTTGACCTCCAGGTGGGTGCGCCAGGCGCCCTGTTCCGTCTCGCTCAGCCAGCGGGTGGCCGTCTCGGTCTCCATGGAAGAAGTCTACCTAAAATGTTGAAAAATGAACTAGTGAAGGGTTTCCGGTGAGGGTGCGACGGTGGCGGCGCGACGGCGCGCACGCGTTCGACGTCACCCTCCGCAGGTTACCGCTCACAGTCCGAAGCGCCGCTGGAGATCCCCCAGCTGTCCGGGAAGCCCCGGTACGCCCGGGTGTCCTCCCCGCGCTCCCGGCGTGCCGCCGCCGGGCACTCCCGCCTGCGGCGGCGGGGTCCCCGTGGCCTGCTCCGCCATCAGCGTCTCGCTCGACTGCAGCAGCACCGTCCCCGCCCCCGTGAACTCGAACTGGTGCTCCTCCCCGGAGGCGCCGCCCAGACCCGTCATCGCACGGAGACCGCCCAGCAGACCGGTCATGTACCCGTGGTCGTAGTGATGGCAGGGCGAGGGGCAGTCGGCCCAGCCGACCAGGGCCTGCGGGTCCACCCTGATCGGGGGTTCCACGAACACCACCGGACCGTTCGACGCGGCCACGAACTTCCCGGTTCCGATCAGTGTCAGAAAGCCCGGCACGATCGACTGCTTCAGAGCGAGACTTGGCTGAAAAGCGAGCAGGTTGCCCGAGCGGATGGTCAGATTGCCGTTCTCGAGGTCGTACGAGTTCACGTCGAAGGCCCGGTCGGCGAGGAGCATCTTGCCCGAGCCCTCGGCGACCACCCAGTCGCTCGCGTGCAGCGGCGAATGGAAGGACGTGCGCACCAGCCGGTCCAGCCGCCCGTGCCCGATCCCGTTGAACCCGATCGTCCCGTAGTAGGCGATCATCTTCCCCTTCTGCAGGAACCACTGGCTCCCCTTCAGCTCCACGCAGAAGGTGTACGCGTTGACGTTGTCGTCGGCCGGCAGCGTCGCCGGGTCGTGGTGGACCGCGCTCAAAGCTTCTCCTCGGACGCCTGGACGTACACCGTGCCGCTGCCGCTGAGCTCCAGCTGGAACGCCTCGCCGGAGCCGCGGCCCACCATGTCCCGCCAGCCCAGCGCCGTGGACAGCCGGTTGCGCAGGTCGCCGTGGTGGGCGACGTAGGCCTGCGGGTCGACGTGCACCGGGCGCTGCGGGGTGACGGGGAGCTCGAAGACGCCCCCGTGGGCCATCACGGCCACCGAGCCGTGGCCCCTGAGTGTCGTGGTGAACAGCCCCTGGCCGCTGACCTGCCCGCGCACCATGCCCATGACCCCGCCCTGCGCGCCCAGGAACACCGTGCCCTGCTCCAGGGTGCCCTCGAAGGCGAGGAGGCGGTCCGCCTCGACGTACAGGGTGTCGCCGGAGAGGTGGATGACCTGCACGTGATGGCCGCCGTGCCCGAAGAACACCGTGCCGCTGCCCTCCACGGTCATCAGCGGGGTGTCCTCGTTCGCCACCCGGCGGCCGATCATCGACATCACGCCGCCCTGGCCGCCGCGCAGGTTCGGGGTGAAGGACACCTCGCCCTGGTACGCGAGCATCGCGCCGCGCTGACTGAACAGCCGCTGCCCGGGGGCGACGGCCGCCCGCACCATCTTGGAGTTGACTTCCTGGAAGGCCATGTCAGACGTCCCCCGCGATCGTGTTCCGCTCGCTCGGCTGCACGTACACCAGCCCGTCGCCCTCGAAGCGGATCTGGAAGGCCTCCCCGCCGCCCTCCCCGAACAGGGTGCGGAAGGTCACGCCCGACTGGAAGGACTGCCGCAGGTTCCCCTGGTGCGCGACGTACGCCCCCGGGTCGACGGTCAGCGGGTGCTGCGCGCTGACCCGCAGCACCACCGCCGGACCGTCCGACATGATCGCCGCCTGCCCGTGCCCCTCGATCGTCGTGGTGAACAGCCCGTTGCCCTGCGAGGCGCCCCGCGCCCCCGTGAAATCGGTCCCCGTGCGCAGCCCGGCGTCGGCCGCCAGGAAGTTGCCGGCCTCGACGAACAGCTTGTCGCCGTGCAGTGCCACCAGGGTGATCTCCGAGGCCCGGTCCGCGAACCAGCAGGTCCCCTGCCCTCTCACCTCCATCACCGTCATCTGCTCGCCGGTGAGCCGCCGGGTCACCATGCCCCGGATCCCCTCACCGCCGCCGCTCAGCTTCTTGAAGGCCATCTGTCCGTCGTACGCGACCATCGAGCCGTTCTTCGCCTTCACGGCGTCCCCGGTCAGGTCGACGGCGAGCACCTTGCTGCCCTGAAGTCGGAACATCGCCACGCAAGCGAAGGTAGCCGCCGGCCGGGTCCGCCGACAGGCCCCCTGGGGTCCCGGCCCCGGCGTCCCGGGGGACCGGGCCGCCTCCCCGACCCCCCGGCCCGGGCGTGGCGCGCGTTTGCCACAATGGACGAGCGCTTGTGAGTGTGTTCACAAACCGCCTGTTCAGCGACCGATCCCTCAGCCGATCCCTCTCCCACCGAAGGTGACCCGTGGACATCAAGACCGCCACCGCCCTCCGCCGCCTCCGCCTGGTCTCGGGCCCCGAGGCGATCTCGTTCCTCCTGCTGCTGGTCTGCTCCGTCCTGAAGCGGACCACCGACTTCAACGCGGTGCCGGTGATGGGCATGATCCACGGCGTCCTCTTCGTCCTCTACGTGATCTTCTGGGCGGACGCGTGGAACCGCACCAAGTGGCCGCTGAAGACCGCCGCCGTCTACTTCGTCCTCTCGGTCCTGCCGACCGGCGGCTTCTTCGCCGAGCGCAGGCTCAAGCGCGAGGCCGAGGACGCGGTCATCGCCTCCCGTGCCCGCCAGGAAGGGGTCGTGGGCGCATGATCGTCGCCTTCTCCGTGACGCCGCTGGGCGTCGGCGAGGACGTCGGGGAGTACGTGGCCGACGCGGTCCGGGTGGTCCGCGAGTCGGGGCTGCCGAACCGCACCGACGCGATGTTCACCTCCGTGGAGGGCGAGTGGGACGAGGTCATGGACGTCGTCCGGCGCGCCGTCGCCGCCGTCGAGGCACGGGCGCCGCGCGTGTCCCTGGTCCTCAAGGCGGACATCCGCCCCGGCGTGACGGACGGCCTCACCGCCAAGGTCGAGACGGTGGAGCGCCACCTCGCCGGATGACGTGCCCGGCGGGGACCGTGGGTATCGAAGGGTGGGACGGGGCTGACCGGCATATGACCGGCCGGTAAGGTCTGGTGCCGTGCCGAAGCCCCTCAGCCTCTCCTTCGATCCCATCGCCCGCGCCGACGAGCTCTGGAAGCAGCGCTGGGGAAGCGTGCCGTCCATGGCGGCGATCACCTCGATCATGCGCGCGCACCAGATCCTGCTGGCCGAGGTCGACGCGGTGGTCAAGCCCTACGGGCTGACGTTCGCGCGCTACGAGGCGCTGGTGCTGCTCACCTTCTCCAAGTCGGGCGAGCTGCCGATGTCCAAGATCGGCGAGCGGCTGATGGTGCACCCCACCTCCGTGACGAACACCGTCGACCGCCTGGTCCGCTCCGGCCTGGTCGACAAGCGCCCCAACCCGAACGACGGCCGCGGCACCCTCGCCACCATCACCGACAAGGGCCGCGAGGTCGTCGAGTCGGCCACCCGCGACCTCATGGCCATGGACTTCGGTCTCGGCGCGTACGACGCCGAGGAGTGCGCCGAGATCTTCGCGATGCTCAGGCCCCTGCGGGTGGCGGCGGGGGACTTCCGGGAGGACTGACCCCGTCGGCGGGGCCGCCGGAAGATCGCCCGAAACGGGTGGTTACGCTCGTAGGCATGAAAAAGAGCGTGCTGACCCGCTACCGCGCCATGGCCTACATCACCGGCGTGCTGCTGGTCCTGCTGTGCCTCGGCATGATCGCCAAGTACGTGCTGGACATGGACGGTGCCGCCGACTTCACCCGTGTCGTCAGCATCGCGCACGGCTGGCTGTACGTCGTCTACCTCGTCGTCGCCTTCGACCTGGGCGCCAAGGCGAAGTGGCCCGTCAAGAAGCAGCTGTGGGTGCTGCTCGCGGGGACCGTCCCGACGGCCGCCTTCTTCGTGGAGCGGAAGATCAGCCAGGAGCTGGACGCCAAGGTCGCCGGGGCCGAGCCGGCCGCCGCCAAGGCCTGACCCCACCGCCGTACGGAACCCGTACGGCGGTTTCCCATCGACATTTACTTGGACGTCCTAGTAAATTCGGGGGTATGGACGCTGACGCCGTAGAGGAAGGCCGCCGCCGGTGGCAGGCCCGGTACGACGCCGCGCGCAAGCGCGACGCGGACTTCACCACGCTCTCCGGGGATCCGGTGGAGCCGGTGTACGGGCCCCGGGACGGGGACAGGTACGAGGGCTTCGAGCGGATCGGCTGGCCGGGGGAGTTCCCCTTCACCCGCGGCCTGTACCCGACCGGCTACCGGGGGCGGACGTGGACCATCCGGCAGTTCGCCGGCTTCGGGAACGCGGAGCAGACCAACGAGCGGTACAAGATGATCCTCCGCAACGGCGGCGGGGGGCTCTCCGTCGCCTTCGACATGCCGACGCTGATGGGCCGCGACTCCGACGACCCGCGCTCGCTGGGCGAGGTCGGGCACTGCGGGGTGGCCGTCGACTCGGCCGCCGACATGGAGGTGCTGTTCAAGGACATCCCGCTCGGGGACGTGACGACCTCCATGACGATCAGCGGGCCCGCCGTGCCCGTGTTCTGCATGTACCTCGTCGCCGCCGAACGGCAGGGCGTCGACGCGTCCGTGCTCAACGGCACGCTCCAGACGGACATCTTCAAGGAGTACATCGCCCAGAAGGAGTGGCTCTTCCAGCCCGAGCCGCACCTGCGCCTGATCGGCGACCTCATGGAGTACTGCGCGGCCGGCATCCCCGCCTACAAGCCGCTCTCCGTCTCCGGCTACCACATCCGCGAGGCCGGGGCGACGGCCGCGCAGGAGCTGGCGTACACGCTGGCGGACGGCTTCGGGTACGTGGAGCTGGGGCTCAGCCGCGGGCTGGACGTGGACGTGTTCGCGCCGGGGCTGTCCTTCTTCTTCGACGCGCACGTCGACTTCTTCGAGGAGATCGCCAAGTTCCGCGCGGCGCGCCGGATCTGGGCCCGCTGGATGCGGGACGTGTACGGAGCGCGCAGCGAGAAGGCGCAGTGGCTGCGCTTCCACACGCAGACCGCCGGCGTCTCGCTGACCGCGCAGCAGCCGTACAACAACGTGGTGCGTACGGCGGTGGAGGCGCTGGCCGCCGTGCTCGGCGGGACCAACTCGCTGCACACCAACGCCCTGGACGAGACCCTCGCCCTGCCCAGCGAGCAGGCCGCCGAGATCGCGCTGCGGACCCAGCAGGTGCTGATGGAGGAGACCGGCGTCGCCAACGTGGCCGACCCGCTGGGCGGTTCCTGGTTCGTCGAGCAGCTGACCGACCGGATCGAGGCGGACGCGGAGAAGATCTTCGAGCAGATCAAGGAGCGCGGACTGCGGGCTCACCCGGACGGGCGGCACCCGATCGGGCCGATGACGTCCGGCATCCTGCGCGGGATCGAGGACGGGTGGTTCACCGGTGAGATCGCCGAGTCCGCCTTCCGGTACCAGCAGGCGCTGGAGAAGGGCGACAAGAAGGTCGTCGGCGTCAACGCGCACACCGGGTCCGTCACCGGCGACCTGGAGATCCTGCGGGTCAGCCACGAGGTCGAGCGGGAGCAGGTGCGAGTGCTGGGCGAGCGCAGGGCCGCCCGCGACGACGCGGCGGTGCGCGGCGCCCTGGACGCCATGCTCGACGCGGCCCGCTCCGGTGCCAACATGATCGAGCCGATGCTGGACGCCGTACGCGCCGAGGCGACGCTCGGGGAGATCTGCGGGGTGCTGCGGGAGGAGTGGGGGGTGTACACGGAGCCGGCGGGTTTCTAGGCGCCGCCGGCCGGGGCGGGGGGCCGGGCGGTCAGACCCTGGAGCAGGAGCCGGGTCAGGCTCCGCACCCACTCCCCGTCGGCCGGTTCCGCGCTGACCAGGGTGCGGTGGAGCACCGCGCCCGCCACCACGTCGAAGATGAGGTCCGCCGTGCGGGCGGCCTCCTGCGGGCCGGGCTCCGCGGGCAGTTCGCCGCGTGCCTGGGCGCGGGCGCGGCCCTCCAGGACCAGGCGCTTCTGGCGCTCGACGATCGACGTGCGGATGCGCTCGCGCAGTGCCTCGTCCCGGGTGGACTCGGCGACCACCGCCATCAGGCCGCTTTTGGCCTCCGGACGGGCCAGGAGCGCCGCGAACTGGAGGACCACGCCCTCGACGTCGTCGGCGAGCGAGCCGCGGTCGGGCAGCTCCAGTTCGTCGAAGAGCTCCGCCACCGCGTCCACGACCAGTTCGTTCTTGCCCGGCCAACGGCGGTAGAGGGTCGTCTTGGCGACCCCGGCCCGTGCCGCGACGTCCCCCAGGGTGAGCTTCGCCCAGCCCAGGTCCACCAGGGCCGCCCGGGTCGCGGCCAGGATCGCGGTGTCCGCGGCGGCGCTGCGCGGGCGCCCGGCACGGCCGGCGGGGGTCCTGCTCTGCATCCTCCGACCCTAACCGGCGGGTCACGGACGGGCGTGGGTGAGGCAGATCACCGAGGTGAACCGCCCCGACGGCCCGTCATGCCATTACGCTACGACCCGTAGCGAAAGCATGGGTGCGCCCGTGCCCGAGCGACGACCACAGGCGCGGGTGGGGACCCGGCGCCGGACAAAGCAGCACCAACGGCACATACAGGGGCGGGCTTTCCTGCCGCTTTTCACACACGCGCGCAGTACAGGGGAGGATAGACCCATGCAGCCACGGAACATGTCCATGAGCGGGGTCGTCGACCTCGCCGCGGTGAAGGCGGCCCAGGAGGCCAAGGCGAAGGCGGAGCAGGCGCGCGCCGAGTCGGCCCGCAACGGCGGGGCGGGTGCCGTCTCCCCGGCCGATCTCGTCATCGACGTCGACGAGGCCCGCTTCGAGAGCGACGTCCTGCAGCGGTCCACCGAGGTCCCGGTCGTCATCGACTTCTGGGCCGAGTGGTGCCAGCCCTGCAAGCAGCTGAGCCCCGTCCTGGAGCGGCTCGCCGTCGAGTACAACGGGCGCTTCCTCCTCGCCAAGATCGACGTCGACGCCAACCAGATGCTGATGCAGCAGTTCGGCGTCCAGGGCATCCCGGCCGTGTTCGCGGTCGTGGCCGGGCAGGCGCTGCCGCTCTTCCAGGGCGCCGCCGGCGAGGCGCAGATCCGTCAGACCCTGGACCAGCTGGTGCAGGTCGCCGAGCAGCGCTTCGGTCTGACCGGCCTCGTCGTCGACCCGGAGGCGGAGCCGGGCGCGGACCGCGCCGCCGCCCCCGAGCGTCCGGCCGGGCCGCACGACGCGGCGCTGGAGGCCGCCGTGCAGGCGCTGGACGCGGGCGACCTGGCCGGCGCCGTCCGCGCCTACAAGAACGTGCTCAGCGACGACCCGGGCAACACGGAGGCCAAACTCGGCCTGGCCCAGGCGGAGTTGCTCCAGCGCGTGCAGGGCGCCGACCCGCAGCGGGTCCGCCAGGAGGCGGCCGACAAGCCGGACGACGCGCAGGCGCAGATCGCCGCCGCCGACCTGGATCTGGTGGGCGGTCATGTGGAGGACGCCTTCGGGCGGCTCATCGACACGGTGCGCCGCACGGCGGGCGACGACCGGGACGCCGTGCGGCTGCGGCTGCTGGAGCTGTTCGAGGTCGTCGGTGCCGACGACCCGCGGGTGACCGCGGCGCGCCGGGCACTGGCCCGCGCCCTGTTCTAGAGGCGGCCCCGAACCGCCCTTCCACCGGGTGTCACCCGGCCGCCCGGCCGGGTGACACCCGTGTGGTGCGACTGTCGACAAGACGCCAGTGAGGCCGCGTTTTACCAAATCTTGGTAATCGCGGTCGCTGTTACTTCCAGTAAGTCATGGGCGTCGGTCTGTCGGGATCTGTCCGGCGATCAGGGTTTTTGTTCTGCCGTCAGGGCACACCCAGCGTCGCCGCCCGGGGGCGGTGCGCCGTCCTCCGGTTGTCCGGCCGTTACCAGTGAGTAACGAACCCCCTTGTGCCGACGCCGAGAATGCACCACGATCGGCGACGCTCGGTCCGTTCCCGTACCCCGGAAGCCAGTCGGGGAACGGGGTCCCTGGGTCCCCACCGAGCAGAGCCGGCGGCAGTGGCGCCGGCTCTTGGGCAGGGGGGTCTTCGCCCACCCGGCGAAGCCTGCCCAGCAGGGTTGTGCGTGATGTGTGTCAGGCGCGACCAGTGGTTGTCGCTCGGGAGTGATCGCCGGTGATTCGGGCGCGTGCTGCGCGCCGCCGAGCGCGGGCGCTCTCCTTCCCGAGGACGTAGCACTTCTCCCATCCCTGCCAGGCCGAGCCGCCGGTCCGGGGGCGGGCCGAGGCCAGGAGATGTACGTCCGAGAAGGAGGAAATATGGAGTCCCAGGTGCGTGGCGGGACCAGATGGAAGCGGTTCGCCGTGGTCATGGTGCCCAGCGTGGCCGCCACGGCGGCGATAGGCGTCGCACTGGCGCAGGGCGCGCTGGCCGCGTCGTTCAGTGTCTCCGGCCAGTCGTTCAAGGTGACGGCGGACCGGCTCGAGGGCAAGGGCTTCTCCCAGTACGGCGCCCTCAACGAGGGATACACGCTGAAGGGCGAGCAGACCCACCGCCCGGTCGCCGTCTCCGCGTTCAAGTCCGCGGACATCACGAACATGTGCCAGTCCGTGGTCACGCCCGGCCTGCCGTTCGTCGGCTCGGTCAGCCTCATGCTGAAGGCCGGCGGCGGCAAGACCCCGGTGCACGGGGAGAACCTGTACATCGACGTCGAGGAGCTCCAGGCCGACGCCGAGTTCAGCAACATCGACATCGGTGTGGCCGCCAAGGACGCCAACAAGGGCCCGGGCATGAAGCAGTCCGAGGTCGCGCAGAAGAAGGCGAACCCGTTCGGCTTCGCCCAGCAGGCCGAGACGGTGACGCTGACCGACGTGAAGCAGACGGCATGGGCGACCACCGCCGGAACCTTCAAGCTCAGCGGACTGAAGATGTCGCTGAGCAAGGGTGTCAAGGAGTGCTACTAGGCACCCCGTGACGGGCGGGGGAGCCGGTGGCGCCCCCGCCCGTCCACTCTCCGGCCGTGCCTTCTTCGCCCGGCCCATGTCTACACCACAGCAAAGCCGTACCAGGGAGCTGTTTTCCATGAGCGCCGAGACTCCTGCCGCCGTACCCGGCCAGTTCACCCGCCGGAGGCTGCAGTTCCGTGCCTGGCGAGGCACGCGGCCGTTCTGGGCCGGCCTGTTCGTCGCGCTCGGCGGCCTCCCCATCGCCTACTTCCCGTACGCGAATCTCCAGATCGGCCACCTGACGCTGGCGATGGCCACCACCGCGGGTGCCGGATCCCTGATCATCGGCGTGCTGCTGGTCGTCCTGGGCATCAGCCTGTGGTTCCAGCAGCACGTCCGGGTCTTCGCGGGCGTGGCGGCGATCCTGCTGGCACTGGTCTCCCTCCCCGTGGCCAATTTCGGCGGTTTCCTGATCGGCTTCCTGCTCGCGCTCGTCGGCGGGGCGCTGGCCGTGTCGTGGGCGCCGGGCGAGCCGCCGCAGGCCGAGCCGCCGGCGCGGGACGAGGGGACGGGCGGCGCGCCCGAGGACGTGGTCCCCGGCGCACCGGTGCCCGACGCGACGGTGCCGCAGCCGAGGGACGGCTCGGAGGAGGGGCGTACCTCCCCGGCCGACGAGGCGCCCGGGAAGAACGATCTGTCAGGAACGAGCCCGGCCAACGGGGCGAACGGGAGGCACAGTGCCGGCTGACGAGGTGACCCGCGGGACCGACGTGGAGGCGTCCCGCGCGAGAACCGGGCCGCGTCACGCGGCGCCCAAGAAGCCGTTGTTCACCAGGTTCCACATGCCGGCCGGGAAGGCCATCGCCCTCGCGGCGATGCCCACGGCGGTCCTCATGGGGATGGGGTTCACGCCGACGCTGGCCCTCGCCGACGGCAACGACACCGCACCGCCGTCGAACAGTCTGACGGCCGACGAGTACAAGGACTGCCTGGCGGCCGTCGAGGGCGCCGCGAAGGGCTCGCCGTCACCCACGTCGTCGCCCTCGGCGACCGAGGGGGCGGACGGTGACGAGGCCGGTGACGAGGCCGGCACGAAGGAGCCGAGCCCCTCCGCCTCCGGGGACGCGGGCGAGGGTGCCGGCAAGGACACGGCCGAGGACACGGCCGGGGAAGCGGATTCCGCCTCTTCGCCGGATTCAGGTTCCGGCGGCAAGGCGGCGGACGCCCCCGCCGCACCCCCGGCCCCGCAGAGCGAGGAGAAGCCGCCCGCCGCCGGGACCACGCCCTCACCGTCCGCGGGTGAGGACCGGAACGTACTCGGGGACGGGAACGTACTGAAGGACCTCGGCGACGCCGTCGAAGGCATCTTCACCGGCGGCGAGAAGGGCGAGGAGACCCCGAGCCCCACGCCCACCCCCTCGGCACCGGAGTCCGGCGGAACCGGCACCGTGAAGGACGCGGCCGACGAGACCCCCGGCACGGCGGAGGGCACCGCACGCGACACCGCCGACGCGGCGGAGGAGACGGCCGGGGGCACCGGCGGCACGGCGGACAAGGCGGCCGGCGCGGCGGAGGAGGCCGCCAAGGAGGCGAAGGAGGAGGCGGAGGAGAAGGAGGAGGCCACCGCCTCGCCCGGTCCCACCCCCAGCGCCTCCGAGAGCGCCGGCGTGGACCCGGAGGACTGCCCGGTCGCCACGGACGCGGAGGGCGGCGTCGACAACAAGGTGCTCCTGCCCGACGACCCCTGGCAGCTCAACGCCAGTTCGCTGCTGCTGAAGGGCGCCTCGTACAAGGGCGTCGTCCAGGTGCGGACCGCCGACGGCTCCACCAAGAAGGTGCTGAAGTACGTCGTCTCCGGCGGCACCGACATCGGCGACCTGCACCAGACGGTGAAGGACGAGCAGATCGGCAGGACCTACCACGTGCAGGCGGCCGAGGGCTCGACGTCCACCATCCGCGACGGCGAGACGATCATGTACACCGAGAGCATCTCGGGCAACCTGCTCGGGCTGATCCCGGTCACCTTCGACCCGGAGCACCCGCCGCCGCTGGACATCCCGCTCATCTACTTCACGAAGGTGACGGTCGTCCAGGCCGGCCAGTTCGGCGGCACCCTGCACATCCCCGGGCTGCACCAGTACACGACCTGAGCCCGCCCGCAGGACCTTTCCTCAGGTCCTTCCTCAGGCCCTTCCACGAGCCTTTCCGGGAGCCGCGAAGAAGAGAGGGCGCCCCCTGAACCACAGGGGGCGCCCTCTCCGCGTCGTGCGGACGGTGTCAGCCGCGGCGCGTCTCGCCCAGGTGGTGGACCCGGACCATGTTGGTGGTGCCGGGCACGCCGGGGGGCGAACCGGCGGTGATCACGACGACGTCGCCGTCGTTGAAGCGGCTCAGCTTCACCATCTCCTGGTCCACCAGCTCGACCATCTCGTCCGTGCTGTTGACGAACGGCACCACGTACGGCTCCACGCCCCAGCTGAGCGCCAGCTGGTTGCGGGTGGACTCGTCGGTGGTGAAGGCGAGGATCGGCTGGGCGGCGCGGTAGCGGGACAGACGGCGCGCGGTGTCGCCGGACTGGGTGAAGGCCACCAGGCCCTTGCCGCCGAGGAAGTCGGCGATCTCGGCGGCGGCACGGGCCACCGAACCGCCCTGGGTGCGCGGCTTCTTGCCCGGCACCAGCGGCTGCAGGCCCTTGGAGAGCAGCTCCTGCTCGGCCGCCGTGACGATCTTCGACATCGTCTTGACGGTCTCGATCGGGTACGCGCCCACGCTCGACTCCGCCGACAGCATGACCGCGTCCGCGCCGTCCAGGATCGCGTTGGCGACGTCGGAGGCCTCGGCGCGGGTCGGACGGGAGTTGGTGATCATCGACTCCATCATCTGGGTCGCCACGATCACCGGCTTGGCGTTGCGCCGGCACAGCTCGATCAGGCGCTTCTGCACCATGGGGACCTTCTCGAGCGGGTACTCGACGGCCAGGTCGCCACGGGCGACCATCACGCCGTCGAACGCCATCACGACGTCCTCCATGTTCTCGACCGCCTGCGGCTTCTCCACCTTGGCGATCACGGGGACCCGGCGGCCCTCCTCGTCCATGACGCGGTGCACGTCGGCGACGTCCTTGGCGTCCCGGACGAAGGAGAGGGCGACCAGGTCGCAGCCCATCCGCAGCGCGAACCGCAGGTCCTCGATGTCCTTCTCGGACAGCGCGGGCACGTTGACCGCCGCGCCGGGCAGGTTGATGCCCTTGTGGTCGGAGATGACGCCGCCCTCGATGACGATCGTCTTCACCCGGGGGCCCTCGACCTCGGTGACCTTCAGCTCGACGTTGCCGTCGTTGATGAGGATCTGGTCGCCCTTGGCCACGTCACCGGGCAGACCCTTGTAGGTGGTGCCGCAGATCGTCCGGTCACCCGGCACGTCCTCGGTGGTGATGGTGAACTCGTCACCGCGCACCAGCTCGACGGGACCCTCGGCGAAGGTCTCCAGACGGATCTTGGGGCCCTGCAGGTCGGCGAGGACACCGATGGCCCGGCCGGTCTCCTTGGCGGCGGCCCGGACGCGGTCGTACCGCCCCTGGTGCTCTGTGTGGGAGCCGTGGCTGAAGTTGAAGCGGGCCACGTTCATGCCGGCCTCGATCAGCGCGACGAGCTGCTCGTGGGAGTCGACCGCGGGGCCGAGAGTACAGACGATTTTCGAACGGCGCATGGGGCGATCCTATCGGTTTGTTTCGCTGCGGAATATTCCGTCTGGCGGAAAGTACAAATGGGCGCCTGGGTGCTCACAAGAGAATTCGTCAGCGTCCCTCCGATGCCCTCACCTTTCCCTTTTCCCGATCAGAGCGTAGGTCTGGGCGGCGATCTCCATTTCCTCGTCGGTCGGCACCACGGCCACCGCCACCCGGGCGGACGCGGGCGAGATCAGCCGCGCCCCGCCGCCGCGCGCCGCGTTCAGCTCCCCGTCGACCGCCAGGCCCAGCCCCTCCAGGCCCGCGACGGCGGCCGCCCGCACCTCGGCCGAGTTCTCCCCGACCCCGGCGGTGAAGGCCACCGCGTCCACCCGCCCGAGAACGGCGTAATAGGCACCGATGTACTTCTTCAACCGGTGAATGTAGATGTCGAAGGCGAGGCGCGCCTCTTCGTCCCCCGCGTCGACACGGCGCCGGATCTCCCGCATGTCGTTGTCGCCGCACAGCCCGAACAGGCCGCTCCTCTTGTTGAGGAGAGTGTCGATCTCGTCCGTGGACATTCCGCCGACGCGCTCCAAATGGAAGATGACCGCAGGGTCCAGGTCTCCCGACCGCGTACCCATCACCAGCCCCTCCAAGGGCGTCATCCCCATGGACGTGTCCACGCACCGCCCGCCCTCGACCGCCGAGGCCGAGGCCCCGTTGCCGAGGTGCAGCACGATGACGTTGACCTCCGACGGGTCCTTGCCCAGCAGTCGCGCCGTCTCCCGGGAGACGTAGGCGTGCGAGGTGCCGTGGAAGCCGTAGCGGCGCACGCGGTGCCGGTCGGCGATCCTCGGGTCGATGGCGTAGCGCGCCGCGGACTGAGGCATCGTGGTGTGGAACGCCGTGTCGAAGACCGCCACCTGCGGCAGGTCGGGACGGAGCGCCTGCGCGGTGCGGATACCGGTGAGGTTGGCCGGGTTGTGCAGCGGCGCCACCGGGACCAGCCGCTCGATCTCCGTGAGCACGGAGTCGTCGATGAGGGTGGGCTCGGTGAAGAACACACCGCCGTGCACCACCCGGTGCCCGATCGCGGCCAGCTCCGGCGAGTCCAGGCCCAGCCCGTCCCGGCCCAGTTCGGCGGCGACGGCCTTCAGGGCGGCCTCGTGGTCGGCGATCGGGCCGTTCTGCTCGCGGGTGCCGCCGTCGGCCAGGTGGGTGTGCTCGATCCGGGAGGTCCGCTCGCCGATCCGCTCGACCAGCCCCGCCGCCAGCCGGCTGCGGTCGCGCATGTCGATCAGCTGGTACTTCACCGACGAGGAGCCGGAGTTGAGGACGAGGACACGGGTGGGGGAACTCACTGTTCGGCAGCCTTCTCGCTCGGGGTCTGGGCCTGGATCGCGGTGATCGCGACCGTGTTGACGATGTCCTGGACGAGCGCGCCCCGGGACAGGTCGTTGACCGGCTTGCGCAGGCCCTGCAGCACCGGCCCGACGGCGACGGCGCCGGCCGAACGCTGCACGGCCTTGTACGTGTTGTTGCCGGTGTTCAGATCGGGGAAGATCAGCACGCTCGCCTGTCCGGCGACCTCGGAGCCGGGCAGCTTGGTCGCGGCGACCGACGGCTCGACGGCGGCGTCGTACTGGATCGGTCCCTCGATCCTGAGGTCGGGACGGCGCGAGCGGACCAGCTCGGTCGCCTCGCGCACCTTGTCGACGTCCGCGCCGGAACCGGACGTGCCGGTCGAGTACGACAGCATGGCGATCCGCGGCTCCACCCCGAACTGCGCCGCCGTGGAGGCCGACTGGACGGCGATGTCGGCGAGCTGCTCGGCGTCCGGGTCCGGGTTGACCGCGCAGTCGCCGTAGACGAGGACCTTGTCGGCCAGGCACATGAAGAAGACCGAGGAGACGATCGACGCCTCCGGCTTCGTCTTGATGATCTCGAAGGCCGGCCGGATGGTCGCCGCCGTGGAGTGCACCGACCCCGACACCATGCCGTCGGCCAGCCCCTCCTGCACCATCAGCGTGCCGAAGTAGTTCACGTCGGAGACGACGTCGTACGCCAGCTCCACCGTGACGCCCTTGTGGGCGCGCAGGGCCGCGTACTTCTCCGCGAAGGAGTCCCGCAGCTCGGAGACGGCCGGGTCGATCAGCTGGGCGGCGCCGAGGTCGATGCCGAGGTCGGCGGCCTTCTTGCGGATCTGCTCCACGTCGCCGAGCAGCGTCAGCTCGCACACGCCCCGGCGCAGCAGCACCTCCGCCGCGTGCAGCACCCGCTCCTCGGTGCCCTCGGGCAGCACGACCCGGCGCAGGTCGGAGCGGGCCTGCTCCAGCAGCGTGTGCTCGAACATCATCGGCGTGACCCGGTCGCCGCTGGGCGCGGAGACCCGCTTGCTGAGGTCGGCGGTGTCGACGTACCGCTCGAACAGGCCGAGGGCGGTCTCCGCCTTGCGCGGGGAGGCCGCGCTCAGTTTGCCCTCCAGGGAGAACAGCCGCTCGGCGGTGGGGAAGCTGTTGCCGGTCACCGACAGCACCGGCGTGCCCGGGGCGAGCCGGGCGGCGAGGGTGAGGATGCCCTCGCCGGGCACCTCGTCCAGGGTCAGCAGCAGGCCCGCTATCGGCGGGGTGCCGGCGCTGTGCGCGGCGAGCGTGCCGATCACCAGGTCGGCCCGGTCGCCGGGGGTGATGACCAGGCAGCCGGGGGTCAGCGCGTCCAGCAGGTTGGGCAGCATCGCCCCGCCGAAGACGAAGTCCAGCGCGTCGCGGGCGAGCCCCGAGTCGTCCCCGAGGACCACCTCGGCGCCGAGGGCGTGCGCGATCTGGGAGACGGTCGGCGCCGACAGCGCGGGCTCGTCGGGCAGCACCCAGCAGGGCACCGGCAGCCGGTTCGCGAGCAGCCCGGCGATCTCGTCCCGGTCCTCGCGGGCGACCCGGTTGGTCACCATGGCCAGCACGTCGCAGCCCAGTCCGTCGTAGGCGCGGAAGGCGTTGACGGTCTCGGCGAGCACCGACTCGGCGGCCTGCCCGCGGCCGCCCACGACCGGGATCACCGAGGCGCCGAACTCGTTGGCGAGCCGCGCGTTCAGCGACAGCTCGTCCGGGAGCGGGGTGCCGGCGAAGTCGGTGCCGAGGACGAGGACGACGTCGTAGTCCCGCGCGACCAGGTGGAACCGGTCGACCAGCGCGGCCACCAGCTCGTCCGTGCCCTGCTCGGCCTGGAGCGCGGACGCCTCCTGGTAGTCCATGCCGTAGACCGTCGCCGGGTCCTGCGAGAGCCGGTAGCGGGAACGCAGCAGCTCGAAGAGCCGGTCGGGCCCGTCGTGGACCAGGGGGCGGAAGACACCGACCCGGTCGACCTGCCGGGTCAGCAGCTCCATGACCCCCAGCTCGACGACCTGGCGGCCGTCGCCGCGGTCGATTCCGGTCACGTACACGCTGCGGGTCACGCGAGCTCTCCGTTTCGTCTGACGGCGGCCGGGTGGCGGCCGGGAGGTGGTCGGGCGAGGTGTTCGGGCGGCGGTCGCCGGGTCGTCGGGTGACGCCGGCCCGGGCGGAAGAATCACCCACCGAGGTGAGCGGAACCTTTTCGACGGTACCCCTCAGGGGCGACGAGCCGCCCGTCAGTGCGCCCCGCCCGGCGGGAGCGGGACGGGGCCGGACCGGGGACCGTACGGGATCGGCATCCGCCGGGAGGACGTGAAAGAATCGAACCTGGCTCACCGGTTGACCACAGCGAGCAGGAGACACAGCACGATGCGTATCGGAGTCCTCACCGCAGGCGGCGACTGCCCCGGCCTGAACGCAGTGATCCGGTCGGTCGTGCACCGAGCGGTCGACAACTACGACGACGAGGTCATCGGCTTCGAGGACGGCTACGCGGGCCTGCTCGACGGCCGCTACCGCACCCTCGACCTGAACGCGGTCAGCGGCATCCTGGCCCGCGGCGGCACCATCCTCGGCTCCTCCCGCCTCGAGCGCGACCGGCTCCGCGAGGCCTGCGAGAACGCCGGCGACATGATCCAGAGCTTCGGCATCGACGCGCTGATCCCCATCGGCGGCGAGGGCACCCTCACGGCCGCCCGGATGCTGTCCGACGCCGGCCTGCCCGTGGTCGGCGTGCCGAAGACCATCGACAACGACATCTCCTCCACCGACCGCACCTTCGGCTTCGACACCGCCGTCGGCGTGGCCACGGAGGCCATGGACCGCCTCAAGACCACCGCCGAGTCCCACCAGCGCGTGATGGTCGTCGAGGTCATGGGCCGGCACGCCGGCTGGATCGCCCTGGAGTCCGGCATGGCCGCCGGCGCCCACGGCATCTGCCTGCCCGAGCGCCCCTTCGACCCCGCCGATCTGGTCGAGATGGTCGAGGCGCGCTTCGCCCGCGGCAAGAAGTTCGCCGTCATCTGCGTCGCCGAGGGCGCCCACCCCGTCGAGGGCTCCATGGACTACGGCAAGGGCGAGATCGACAAGTTCGGCCACGAGCGCTTCCAGGGCATCGGCACAGCACTGGCGTACGAGCTGGAGCGCCGCCTCGGCAAGGAGGCCAAGCCGGTCATCCTCGGCCACGTCCAGCGCGGCGGCACGCCGACCGCGTACGACCGCGTGCTCGCCACCCGCTTCGGCTGGCACGCCGTCGAGGCCGCCCACCGCGGAGAGTTCGGCCGGATGACCGCGCTGCGCGGCACGGACGTCGTCATGGTCCCGCTGGCCGAGGCGGTCACCGAACTGAAGACGGTCCCGAAGGACCGCATGGACGAGGCCGAGTCGGTCTTCTGAGCCGGGTGCGCTGAACGCCCCCGACCGCGCGAACCTCTTCCGCGGTCGGGGGCCGCTCCTTTGTCCGCGGTGTGTGGCGACTCTTCAGCGCGGCTGCGTACATCCGGAGGTACGCGGGGCGGGGAGACGTTCGGTTGACCGGCCGCCCAGACCCGCGCCGTCACCCCGGACACCCCCTCCCCTCAACGCCCCCTCTCCCCCCGCACCCACCGGTACACCAGCTCCGGCCGCCCCACCTGCCCGTACAGCGGGCTGCGCCGGGCCCGGCCCGTGTCCACCAGGTGTTCCAGGTACCGGCGGGCCGTGATCCGTGAGATGCCCACCGCCTCGGCCACGCCGGCCGCCGTGAGGCCCTCCTCCGTGCCCCGCAGGGCGCCGGTGACCCGCTCCAGCGTGGGGGCGCTCAGGCCCTTGGGCAGTGCCGTCGGGCCGGGGGCCCGCAGGGTGGCGAGCGCCCGGTCGACCTCGTCCTGGCCGCTCGCCTCGCCGACCGTGCCGCGGAACTCGGCGTACCGCACCAGCCGGTCCCGCAGCGTCGCGAAGGTGAACGGCTTCAGCACGTACTGCACGACGCCCAGCGACACCCCCTCCCGTACGACCGCCAGGTCCCGGGCCGACGTCACCGCTATCACGTCGGCCTGGTGCCCGGCCGCCCGCAGCGAACGGGCCAGCTGCAGCCCGTGCACGTCCGGCAGGTGCAGGTCGAGCAGGAGCAGGTCGACCGGCGTGCGCTCCAGCACGCGCCGGGCCTCCGCGCCCGAGTGCGCCTTGCCGACGGCCGTGAACCCCGGCACCCGGCCGACGTACATCACGTGCGCGTCGGCGGCGACGGGGTCGTCCTCGACGACGAGCACCCGGATGGGCTGCTGCTCGGCGGTCATACGGCACCCCCGGTCCCGGAGCCGCCCGCCAGGGCGTCCGGCGCCGGGCGGCCCCCGTCACCGGCCAGCGGCAGCCGCGCCTCGAAGCGGGCGCCGCCGCCCTCGGCCCCGGTCACCGTGAGACAGCCCCCGTGCCGGTGCACCGCCTGCCGCACCAGGGCCAGTCCCAGGCCCCGCCCGCCCTCGCCGGACGGCTTGGTCGTGAAACCGCGCTGGAAGAGCAGGCCGGCGTGGGCGGGGTCGACGCCCGCGCCGGTGTCCGACACCCGCAGCACCAGCTCGGAGCCGCCCCCGCCCGTGTCCGTGTACGCCGCCACCGTCACCCGTGAAGGCACGGCGCCCTGGGCCGCGTCGACCGCGTTGTCGATCAGGTTGCCGAGGATCGTCACCAGGTCCCGCGCGGGCAGGGACGGCGGCAGCAGTCCGTCGTCCAGCCGGCTGTCCTGTGACACCACCAGCTCCACCCCCCGCTCGTTGGCCTGCGCCGTCTTGCCCAGCAGCAGCGCGGCCAGCACCGGTTCGCTCACCGCCGCCACCACCTGGTCGGTGAGCGCCTGCGCCAGCTCCAGCTCGGCCGTGGCGAACTCCACCGCCTCCTCCGCCCGCCCCAGCTCGATCAGCGAGACGACCGTGTGCAGCCGGTTGGCGGCCTCGTGCGCCTGCGAGCGCAGCGCCTGCGTGAAGCCGCGCTCGGTGTCCAGCTCGCCCATCAGCGACTGGAGTTCGGTGACGTCCCGCAGGGTCACCACCGTGCCCCGGCGCTCACCGCCGGAGACCGGCGAGGTGTTCACCACCAGCACCCGCTCCGCCGTCAGGTGCACCTCGTCCACCCGCGGCTCCGACGCCAGCAGCGCCCCCGTCAGCGGCGCCGGCAGGCCCAGGTCCGCGACCGAGGCGCCCACCGCGTCGCCGTCCACGCCGAGCAGCTCCCGTCCGCCGTCGTTGATCAACGCGATCCGGTGCCGCCAGTCCAGCATCAGCAGCCCCTCCCGTACCGCGTGCAGCGCCGCCTGATGGTAGTCGTGCATGCGGCTCAGCTCGGCCGCGTTCATGCCGTGGGTGTGCCGGCGCAGCCGCGCGTTGATCACGTACGTGCCGACCGCGCCGAGCAGCAGCGCGCCGGCCGCGACCGCGAGCAGGGCGGTCAGCTGCTCCTGGGCCCGCTTGCTGATCTCCTCCACCTTTATGCCGGCGCTGACCAGGCCCACGATCCGTCCGCCGTCGTCCCGCACGGGGGTGACGGCCCGGACCGAGGGGCCCAGCGTGCCCGTGTAGGTCTCGGTGAAGGTCTCACCGCGCCGCGCCCGCTCGATGTGGCCCTGGAAGGGGTGGCCGATCTGCTTCGGGTCGGGGTGGGTCCAGCGGATGCCCCGCGGATCCATGATCGTCACGAAGTCGACGTCGGTGTCCCGCATGACGCGCACCGCGTACGGCTGGAGCCGCGCCGTCGGGTCGGCGGTGCGGGCGGCCTCGAGCACGGACGGCGAGTCGGCGATCGACACCGCCACCGACCTGGCCTGACGGCCGGCGGCGTCTTCGGCCTGCCCCCGGTCGCCGAGGTAGGTGAACAGCGCGTACCCGGCGACGACGACCGCGATGAGCACGGCCTGCATCGCGAAGAGCTGGCCGGCCAGGCTGCGGGGTCTCGGGACGCTGAGGGGCATGCCGCCAGTCTCTCCCCTGTCCGAATGTGAACTAAATGAACGCAAGGGTGACCGCGCTCACAGGAAGGGGGATAGTCGCCGCATCCCCGAACCGAACCCCCGGACGTGAGCCGCACGCCGGTGATGCCGACGACGTCGTCAAGGAGGGCCGCCGTGACCAGCGCTGCCGATACGGCACCTGCCGCACCCAGAGCCAAGCGGGACCGCACGCACTATCTCTACATCGCGGTGATCGCCGCGGTCGCCCTCGGTGTCGCCGTCGGTCTGATCGCCCCCGACTTCGCGGTGGAGCTGAAGCCGATCGGCACGGGCTTCGTGAACCTGATCAAGATGATGATCTCGCCGATCATCTTCTGCACGATCGTGCTGGGCATCGGTTCGGTGCGCAAGGCCGCGAAGGTCGGCGCGGTGGGCGGCATCGCGCTCGCCTACTTCATGGTCATGTCGTTGGTGGCCCTCGCCATCGGCCTGCTGGTCGGCAACATCCTCGACCCGGGCACGGGCCTGGCGGTCACCGACGCCGTCAAGGAGACCGGTCACGCGCAGGTCGACGCGGAGGCCAAGGACACCACCGAGTTCCTGCTCGGCATCATCCCGACCACGATCGTCTCCGCGTTCACCGAGGGCGAGGTCCTGCAGACCCTGCTGATCGCCCTGCTGTGCGGCTTCGCCCTGCAGGCCATGGGAGACTCCGGCCGGCCGGTGCTGCGCGGCATCGAGCACATCCAGCGCCTGGTCTTCCGCGTCCTCGCCATGATCATGTGGGCCGCTCCGGTCGGTGCCTTCGGCGCCATGGCCGCGGTCACCGGCTCGGCCGGCGTCGACGCGCTCAAGAGCCTGGCCGTGCTGATGCTGGGCTTCTACGTCACCTGTGTGCTGTTCGTGTTCCTGGTGCTGGGCGCGCTGCTGCGCGTGGTCTCCGGCGTCAACGTCTTCTCGCTCTTCAAGTACCTGGGCCGCGAGTTCCTGCTGATCCTGTCCACGTCCTCCTCCGAGTCCGCGCTGCCGCGGCTCATCGCGAAGATGGAGCACCTGGGCGTCAGCAAGCCGGTGGTCGGCATCACCGTCCCGACCGGCTACTCCTTCAACCTCGACGGCACCATGATCTACATGACCATGGCCTCGCTGTTCATCGCCGACGCCATGGGCACGCCGATGTCGATCGGTGAGCAGATCCCGCTGCTGCTCTTCCTGTTCGTCGCCTCCAAGGGCGCCGCCGGCGTCACCGGCGCGGGACTCGCGACCCTGGCCGGCGGCCTGCAGTCGCACAAGCCCGCCCTGGTGGACGGCATCGGCCTGATCGTCGGCATCGACCGCTTCATGAGCGAGGCCCGCGCCCTGACCAACTTCGCGGGCAACGCCGTCGCCACGGTGCTGGTCGGCACCTGGACGAAGGAGATCGACCGGGCCCGCGTGGACGAGGTGCTCGCCGGCCGGGTGCCGTTCGACGAGGCGACTCTCCTGGACGACGGCCACGGCGGCCACGGCGACGACGACGGCTCCGCCGGGCTGCCGGAGCGGGGCCAGGGCGGCGAGAAGGAGCTGGCGAAGGCCTGACCCGCGCGCCCGCGCACAGACCCCGGGCGGCTGAGGTGCTCCCCCCGTCGCTCAGCCGCCCGGACCCTCCACGGCCGACGCCCCCCGAGTGTGGCCGGCACAAAGAAATCCCCCGGGCAATTGCGCCCGGGGGATTTCTTTGCGTATATTCGATGATTCGTGACTTCAGAAAAAAGGCGTCACGAAGAAGTTCAGTGAGCACAGTATATGCGGGCGGGAGTGGCATTGTCAAACACCGAATTTCCGGACGATGAATTGCGGCACGAACAGGAATTCGTCGACGGGCTGTACGCACGCGTGGACGCGCTGCGCGGCGACACCGAGGTCTCGGTCACCCACGCGCTCGCGCAGGGCAACACCCCCATGCAGGCCAGGCTGGAGCGGGACATCCTCGTCGCCGAGCGCTCCGGGCTGCTCGCCGCGCTCAACGCGGTGGACGGTTCCCTGTGCTTCGGCCGCATCGACCTCGCCTCCGGCCGGTCGCACCACATCGGCCGCATCGGCCTGCGCGCCGACGACGCGGAGCGCACGCCGGTCCTGATCGACTGGCGGGCCGACGTCGCCCGCCCCTTCTACCTGGCCACCGGCCACACCCCGATGGGCCTGCGCCGCCGCCGGCACATCGCGAGCGAGGGCCGGAAGGTCACCGCCCTGCACGACGAGATCCTCGACCTCGGCGACGAGACGCGCACCGGCCACGAGGACCCGTCCGGCGACGCCGTGCTGCTGGCCGCGCTGAACTCCGCGCGCACCGGCCGCATGGGCGACATCGTGCAGACCATCCAGGCCGACCAGGACCGCATCATCCGCGCCCCGCACCGCGGCGTGCTGGTCGTCGAGGGCGGCCCCGGCACCGGCAAGACCGCCGTCGCCCTGCACCGCGCCGCCTACCTCCTCTACGAGCACCGCGAACTGCTCGCCAAGCGCGCCGTCCTGATCGTCGGCCCCAACCCGGCCTTCCTCGGCTACATCGGCGAGGTCCTGCCCTCCCTGGGCGAGACCGGCGTGCTCCTCGCCACCGTCGGCGAGCTGTTCCCCGGCGTGAAGGCCACCGCGACCGACACCCCGGAGGCCGCGGCGGTCAAGGGCCGGGCCGACATGGCCGACGTCCTCGCCGCGGTGGTCCGCGACCGGCAGGCGCTGCCCGACCCGGTCATCGCCATCGAGCACGACCGCGAGGTCCTCATGCTCGACGACGGCCTGGTCGGCGTCGCCCGCGAACGCACCCGCGCCGCGAAGCTGCCGCACAACGTGGCCCGCGAGCACTTCGAGGGCCACATCCTCAACGCCCTCACCGACATGGTCGCCGAACGCATCGGCACCGACCCCTACGACGGCACCAACCTCCTCGACCCCAGCGACATCACCCAGATCCGCGACGAACTCGCCGAGAACCCCGAGGTCTGGGCGGCTGTCGACCGGCTCTGGCCCCGGCTCACCCCGCAGCGCCTGGTCGCCGACTTCCTCGCCGACCCGGAGCCCTTCCTGGACGCCGAGGACGCCGCCGCCGTACGCCGCCCGGTCACCCGGCACTGGACCGTCGCCGACGTGCCCCTGCTGGACGAGGCGGCCGAACTCCTGGGCGTGGACGACCGGATCGCCCGCACCCGCGCCGAACGCGAGCGGGCGGAGCAGATCGCCTACGCGCAGGGCGTCCTCGACGTGTCCTACGCCTCCCGGACGTACGAGTTCGAGGACAAGGACGAGGAGGAGGCCGAGGTCCTGCTCGCGCACGACATCATCGACGCCGAGCGCTTCGCCGAACGCCAGGAGGAGGAGGACCACCGCAGCGCCGCCGAGCGCGCCGCCGCCGACCGCACCTGGGCCTTCGGGCACATCATCGTCGACGAGGCGCAGGAGCTGTCCCCGATGGCGTGGCGGCTGCTGATGCGCCGCTGCCCGACCCGCTCCATGACCCTGGTCGGCGACCCGGCGCAGACCGCGGAGGCGGCCGGCGTCGGCTCCTGGTCGAAGATCCTCGCCCCCTACGTCGAGGACCGCTTCGAGCACACCCGCCTCGGTGTCAACTACCGCACCCCGGCCGAGATCATGGACCTGGCGGCGGCCGTCGTCCGCGCCGAGGACCCCGCCTTCGAGCCGCCCGGCTCGGTGCGCTCCACGGGCGTACGGCCCTGGATCCGCGCCACCGGCGACCTCCCGGCCGCCGTCGCCGAGGCCGTCCGGGAGCTGACCCCGGAGGAGGGCCGCCTCGCCGTCATCGCCCCGCGCGACCTGCACGAGCGGATCGCCGCCCGGCTGGACGGCGTCACGGCGGGCGCCGCCCCCGACCTGACGCAGACGGTCGTCCTCCTCGACCCGCGCCAGTCCAAGGGCCTGGAGTTCGACTCCGTCCTGGTCGTCGAACCCGGCCGCTACGGCACCAGCGACCTCTACGTCGCCCTCACCCGCGCCACCCAGCGGCTCGGCGTCCTGCACACCGAGCCGCTGCCGAAGGGCCTGGCGGACGCGGCCTGACCGTCAGGCCGGGCGCAGCCACACCGTGGCCAGGGGTGGCAGGGTCAGCCGGATGCTCGCCGGCCGGCCGTGCCATCCCTGGGGCTCGGGCTTGACCGGACCGGGGTTGGCCACGTCGCTGCCGCCGTAGCGGGCGGCGTCGGTGTTGAGGACCTCGTGCCAGGCGGGGACGTCGTCGGGGACGCCGAGGCGGTAGTCGGCGCGGACGACCGGCGCGAAGTTCGACACCGCCAGCAGCGGGGAGCCGTCCGCGTCGTAACGCAGGAACGCGAGGACGTTGTCCTCGGCGGCGTCCCCGGTCACCCACGAGAAACCCTCGGGACGGGTGTCGTACCGCCACAGCGCCGGTGTGTCCCGGTACACGGTGTTCAGGTCGCGGACCAGGTCCAGCACGCCCCGGTGGTCGGCCGCCGCCCCGTACCGCGGGTCGAGCAGCCACCAGTCGGGCCCGTGCTCCTCGGACCACTCCGCGCCCTGCGCGAACTCCTGCCCCATGAAGAGGAGCTGCTTGCCGGGGTGGGCCCACATGAAGCCCAGGTAGGCCCGCTCGTTCGCGCGCTGCTGCCACCAGTCGCCCGGCATCTTCGACACCAGCGACCTCTTGCCGTGCACCACCTCGTCGTGGGAGATCGGCAGCACGTAGTTCTCGCTGTAGGCGTACACCATCGAGAAGGTCATCTCGTGGTGGTGGTACTTGCGGTGCACCGGGTCGTGGCTCATGTACTGGAGCGAGTCGTGCATCCAGCCCATGTTCCACTTCAGCCCGAAGCCGAGACCGCCGAAGCCGCTCGGCCCCTTGTGGTGCGTGGCCCGCGTGACCCCGTCCCAGGCCGTGGACTCCTCGGCGATCGTCACCACGCCCGGCACCCGCCGGTACACCGTCGCGTTCATCTCCTGCAGGAACGCCACCGCGTCCAGGTTCTCCCGGCCGCCGTGCTCGTTGGGCGACCACTGGCCCGGCTCGCGCGAGTAGTCCAGGTAGAGCATCGAGGCGACCGCGTCCACGCGCAGCCCGTCGATGTGGAACTCCTCGCACCAGTACACGGCGTTGGCGACCAGGAAGTTGCGCACCTCGCGCCGCCCGAAGTCGAACTCCAGCGTCCCCCAGTCCGGGTGCGCCGCCCGCAGCGGGTCGGAGTGCTCGTACAGCGGCCGCCCGTCGAACTCGGCCAGCGCCCAGTCGTCGCGCGGGAAGTGCGCAGGCACCCAGTCCATCAGGACGCCGATCCCGGCCCGGTGCAGCCGGTCCACCAGGTACTTGAAGTCGTCGGGATCGCCGAGCCGGGCGGTGGGCGCGTAGAAACCGGTGACCTGGTAGCCCCAGGAGCCGCCGAAGGGGTGCTCGGCGACCGGCATCAGCTCGACGTGCGTGAAGCCGAGGTCCTTGACGTACGCGGGGAGCTGCTCGGCCAGTTCACGGTAGGTCAGCCCCGGCCGCCAGGACGGCAGGTGCACCTCGTACACCGACATCGGCGCCTCGTGCGCGGGCGCCTCGGCGCGCCGGGCCAGCCACGCGTCGTCGCCCCACGTGTAGTCGGAGGCGTGCACGACGGAGGAGGTGGCCGGCGGGACCTCCGTACGGCGGGCCAGCGGATCGGCGCGGAGGGTGCGCGAACCGTCCGGCCGGGTGATCTCGAACTTGTACAGCTCGCCCGCGCCGACGCCGGGCAGGAACACCTCCCACACCCCGGTCCCGCCGAGCGACCGCATGGGGTGGCCGGTGCCGTCCCAGAAGTTGAAGCCGCCGGCCACCCGCACGCCGCGCGCGTTCGGCGCCCACACCGCGAAGCGGGTGCCGGTCACCCCCTGGTGGACCGTCGGGTGCGCGCCGAGCGCCTGCCACAGCTGCTCGTGCCGGCCCTCGCCGATCAGGTGCAGGTCCAGGTCGCCCAGCGTGGGCAGGAAGCGGTAGGGGTCCTCGACCTCGTGGACCGACTCCCCGTAGGCCACCAGGAGCCGGTACTCCGGGACCTCGTCGAGCGGCAGCAGGCCCGAGAAGAAACCGTCCCCGTCGTCGTGCAGCTCGGCGCGCAGCTCGCCGGCCCGCACGGTCACCGCCAGCGCGTACGGCCGCAGCACCCGGACGGCGATCCCGCCGGGCACCGGGTGGGCGCCGAGCACGGAGTGCGGATCGTGGTGCGTGCCGGCCAGCAGCCGCTCCCGGTCACCGGGGCCGAGCGCGACGGAGGCGGGGGCGGGGGCCGGGGCGGCGGGTGCTTTCCGGGCGGGAGCCCGACGGGCCGCGGGAACCTTCTTGGCGGGGGCCTTCCCCGCGACGGCCTTCCCGGCGACGGCCTTCCCGGCCGCCGGGGACGCCTTCGCCGCCGCCGCTGTCTTCTTCCCCGTGGCCTTCTTCGCGGCCGTCTTCTTCGCGGTCGCCTTCGCCGCCGTCCGCGTGGCCTTCTTCGCCGTGGTCTTCGCGGCCCTCTTCGTCGTCTTCTTCGCCGGTGCGCCCTGGGACGCGGTTCCTTCCGCGTCCGCCGCCTTCCCGGTCACCGCCTTCCGCGGCGGCGCCGCCTTCTGCGCGGCGCTCTTCTCCTCGGCCGTGTTCTTCGGGTCCGGACCGCTGGACGGGGAACGGGGGGTCACGGGTGGAGCCTCCTAGGCGATGGCGAGAGAAGGGAGCGGGACGGGGATCAGAAGGTGACGCCGGTCCGGGCCGGTGCCGCCAGGCGGCGTACGGCCGACAGCGGGACCGGGAGCCAGTCGGGGCGGTGCCGGGCCTCGTACACGACCTCGTAGACGGCCTTGTCCGTCTCGTAGGCGCGCAGCAGCACCGGGTCGGTGCGCGGGTCGGTGCCGCCGGCCTCCGCGTACCCGGTGCAGTACGCGGCCCGGCAGGTCTCGGCCCAGCCGGGCACCGGGGGGTCGGCGGAGTGGGCGGCGTAGTCGAAGGAGCGCAGCATCCCCGCGACGTCCCGCGCCACCGGCTGCGGCAGGCGCCGCTCGGCCAGCGGTTTCGACGGCTCGCCCTCGAAGTCGATCAGCGACCACTGACCGGACGCCGAGCGCAGGCACTGTCCGAGGTGCAGGTCGCCGTGGATGCGCTGCGCGGTCCAGGTACGGCCCTCACCGGCCAGGTCGGCCAGGGCCGTGAATGCCGTCCGCAGCCCGGGGGCGTACGGCAGCAGGGCCGGCACGGCGTGGACGGCCTCCTCCAGGCGCGCGGTCATGCCGTCGATCAGCGGCCGCAGGTGTCCGTGACCCAGCGTGACGGTCGGCAGGGCGCGGGCCAGGGCGGTGTGGACCTCGGCCGTGGCCCGTCCGAGCGCCCGCGCCTCGGCGGCGAAGTCCTCGCCCTTGGCCAGTTCCCGCAGGGCCAGCTCCCAGCCGTCGGTGGCGCCCTGCACATACGGCTGGAGCACGCCCAGCACCCAGGTCTGCCCGCTCAGGTCGGCCGTCATCCAGCCCGCGGGCGCCGGCACCCGCGGGCAGCCGGCGCGGGCCAGCGCCAGCGGCAGCTCCAGGTCGGGGTTGATCCCGGGCACGATCCGGCGCAGCAGCTTGAGAATGAACGTATCTCCGTACACGAGGGACGAGTTCGACTGCTCGGCGGTCAGCAGGCGCGGCACGAGCCCGGCGCGGATCTCCTGGTCCTCGGCGTGGTCGAAGCGGAGGCCGCCGACACGGGCCCGGGAGCGCAGCGCCTCCAGGAGCACCTCGGCGGGCCGGGGGTCGTACAGGGCGTCGTAGACGGTGCGTCCGGCGAGCGGGCCCTCGGTGACGCGGCCGATCAGGGCGGGCGCCAGCCGGGGCGGCAGCGCCTCGCGCACGCCGATCAGGAGCTGGTAGCAGTCGCCCGGCCGCTCGGGGGAGCCGCCGCCCGGACCGAGCGGCTGGCGGGCGCGCACCAGTACGTGGAGCAGGCCGAGGCGGGCGTCGGCGGGCAGCAGCTCGGTGGCCGCGACCAGCGAGAACCCGGTGACCGGGCGCCCCTTGCCGGCGAACCAGCGCTGGCGCGGCAGCCACTCCCGCAGCAGCGGGTCCAGGGACGCAAGGAGTCCGGGCGGGCTCGTGACGGTGCGTATGACGGCTTCCGACATGACGTCGCGTCCTTTCCCCGGGTCGACGGGGTGTGAGTGATGCGTGCCCAGGGCGGGACGGTGGAAACCGCCCCGCCCCGGGTGCGGGCTAGGCGGCGTCCTTGCGGAGCCGGAACCAGTAGAAGCCGTGCCCGCCGAGGGTCAGCAGGTACGGCAGCTCGCCGACCGCCGGGAAACGGACCCCGCCGAACAGCTCGACGGGATGGCGTCCCTCGAAGGCGCTCAGATCGAGCTCGGTGGGCTGCGCGAACCGGGAGAAGTTGTGCACGCACAGCACCAGGTCGTCCTCGTACTCGCGCAGGAAGGCCAGCACGGCGGGGTTGGACGAGGGCAGCTCGGTGTACGAGCCCAGACCGAAGGCCACGTTCTGCTTGCGGATCTCGATCATGCGGCGGGTCCAGTGCAGCAGGGACGAGGGCGAGGCCATGGACGCCTCGACGTTCGTCACCTGGTAGCCGTAGACCGGGTCCATGATCGTCGGCAGGAACAGCCGGCCCGGGTCCGAGGACGAGAAGCCCGCGTTGCGGTCCGGGGTCCACTGCATCGGCGTGCGCACCGCGTCGCGGTCGCCGAGCCAGATGTTGTCGCCCATGCCGATCTCGTCGCCGTAGTAGAGGATCGGCGAGCCGGGCAGGGAGAGCAGCAGGGCCGTGAACAGCTCGATCTGGTTGCGGTCGTTGTCGAGGAGCGGGGCCAGGCGCCGCCGGATGCCGATGTTGGCGCGCATGCGGGGGTCCTTGGCGTACTCGGCCCACATGTAGTCGCGCTCCTCGTCGGTGACCATCTCCAGGGTCAGCTCGTCGTGGTTGCGCAGGAAGATGCCCCACTGGCAGCCCGACGGGATCGCCGGGGTCTTGGCCAGGATCTCCGAGACCGGGTAGCGGGACTCGCGGCGCACGGCCATGAAGATCCGCGGCATCACCGGGAAGTGGAACGCCATGTGGCACTCGTCGCCGCCGCTCGGATAGTCGCCGAAGTAGTCGACGACGTCCTCCGGCCACTGGTTGGCCTCCGCCAGCAGCACCGTGTCCGGGTACTGCGCGTCGATCTCCTTGCGCACCCGCTTCAGGAAGGCGTGCGTCGCCGGAAGGTTCTCGCAGTTGGTGCCCTCCTGCTGGTACAGGTACGGCACGGCGTCCAGCCGGAACCCGTCGATGCCGAGGTCCAGCCAGAACTTCAGGGCGGAGATCATCTCCTCCTGCACGGCCGGGTTCTCGTAGTTCAGGTCCGGCTGGTGGGAGAAGAAGCGGTGCCAGAAGTACTGCTTGCGGACCGGGTCGTACGTCCAGTTGGACGCCTCCGTGTCCACGAAGATGATCCGCGCGTCCTGGAACTGCTTGTCGTCGTCGGCCCAGACGTAGTAGTCGCCGTAGGGGCCGTCGGGGTTCCTGCGCGACTCCTGGAACCACGGGTGCTGGTCGCTGGTGTGGTTCATGACGAAGTCGATGATCACGCGCATGCCGCGCTGGTGCGCGGCGTCCACGAACTCGACGAAGTCCGCCAGGTCACCGAACTCGGGCAGTACGGCGGTGTAGTCGGAGACGTCGTAACCGCCGTCCCTGAGCGGGGACT